>JAZABE010000604.1:0-3139 GCA_036137535.1 Planctomycetota bacterium
CTGACTACCGGTCCATAAAAGGGCTCCGGCTCTTCATCGAAATAACCAATTTTGATTTTCGAAATAAAGTTGGTTAACTCGTCAATAAACTGTCTTGACTCGTCACCATCCACCAAGATCAACCGGCGGGCACAGGTACAACGTTGCCCGGAAGTGATGTAGGCCGAAAGTATAGTTTGATAAGCAGCAGCTTTGAGATCTTGACAATGGTGCAACACAAGAGGGTTGTTACCGCCCATTTCCAACGCTACGATTTTTTGCGGATCCCCGGCAAGCGACTGGTTAATCGCGATGCCGGCTTGACTGCTTCCGGTAAACAGCAAACCATCCAGTTCAGAATGCCCGGTAATCGCCGTACCTGTTCCTCGTTCTCCTTGAACGAGATTAATGACACCCGGCGGAATTTCAGCTTTTTCCCAGAACTGCATCATCCACTCAGCCACCAAAGGCGTCAGTTCACTGGGTTTAAAGACGACTGTATTTCCAGCCAAAATCGCCGGCACAATGTGACCATTGGGTAGGTGAGCCGGCAGATTGAAGGGACCCAAAACACCCATCACACCATGGGGCCGATAGCGGGTCACTGCTCGGACACCGCTGATGTCAGCAACTGTCGTGTCTCGACGCATTCTTAATGCATCGATCGCCAGATCCACTTTGCCCGCAACAGCCGAAACTTCTGTTTTCGCTTCCCAGAGCGGCTTCCCCATTTCTTCACTGATAACCTTAGCAAATGCATCGGCGTGCTCAGTTACGACTGTTTGAAATTTTCTTGCGAAGACAAACCGTTCCTCTACAGTCAATTCACTCCAAGCTTGAAAAGCTTTTCTCGCCGCGACGAAAGCACGATCTACCTCAACTGGTGAAGCAGACCTGCCACGCCAAATAATTTCGCCGGTAAGAGTGGAAAAAGATTCCAGTGCCCCGCCAGACCCTTGTTCCCATTGACCGGCAATCCAATTCCCTTTTGACATGGCTTTCCCAATCGGCATAGACCCGGAGTTGTTTATTCTGCGGTCAGTAGACAACGAATCCCAACAGCGTCGTCCCTTGTATCTGCACCCATCTTCAAACGGGACCGGGTTTCGAGCTTGATCGCAGCATCTTTCCAGCTCCCACTTTTCAAGATCGGTTTGGGCATTCGGATATCCGGCAACAACACACCGGGTTTTAAATGGACCAATGGTTTCTCACTGGACCAAGAATCCAAACACCATTCCCACAAGTATCCATGGACGTCATAGAGTCCCCAAGGATTCGGTTTTTTGGCGCCCACCGGTGGGTCATTTCCTTTTGCGTTTTCCGTAAACCAGGCGTAGTTGCCGAGCTCTTTTCCATCATCCCCGAACGAATATTTGGTCTTCGTTCCCGCACTGGCAACATACTCCCATTCAATTTCAGTGGGAAGTCGAACGATCTGGTGCTGCTCGATCAACTTGTGATTTTTCAAAAGCCGTGTGATTTCCTGACAGAACTTGATTGATTGGTGGAACGTTATCATTTCAACCGAGTTGCGTTCACCCTTCCATCGGCTCGGATTAGACCCCATGACTTCTCGCCACAGATTTTGTGGAACCTCGTATTTCCCCACAAAAAAAGGTTGGGTGAATTGGACCACTTTTTCTACTTTGGTGATGGGATGGCTGACACGGATCTGATTCGAAAATTTCGCGTTCCCCGGCTCGATCAGTAGGAATTCATTTCGAAAAACCTTCAAAAGCTGTTTTAGTTCCGTTTTTTCCTGCTGGCCAACGAGCTCCCCGGGGCCCCAAAAAAACAAACCGAATACCACTAAGGGCAAAGCCAAAAAAAGAGATCTGCTGTTCACAATGAATCAACCGGTGATGGATTTGAGAAACTGCTAGTGATTCGTACCGAAGCCTTATTCTAGCGCACGTTTTGTAGTGGCGTAACAGAGGGACACTGATTTCCTTCCGATTTTCCAACGTTGGTCATCATTCATCTAACGGGTTTCTTGGTGGAACTTACATTCGCAACATTTCACTCAAGGATTGCGCGACACTTCCAGGGCTCGAGATCATCCAGATGCTGCAAGTCAGCCCAATTAACCCGGCAATGATCATCATTCCCAATCCCACCGGATTACGGGCCAAACACACCGATTTCAAGGCATCAGCCAGCTTCTGTTCCAGCGTTATCCAGCCTTCCAAGTTTTGTTTGGGTCCCGATGAAACCAATTGGACATTCCGAAGCACGGAGGGCTCAACATGAAGTTGTATGCCAAGGCTCGGCACGGTCAGGCTGTCTCCTGCCCATCGACTTTCCTTGTCAATCTCGTGGACCACTTCCATCAAAATTGGCCTTAATTGATCTGCCGAAATATTGAAGATCACCAACCGGGGGCGCATCAACAAAATAAAAAGCGATACACACAAACCGTAAAACATCAAAAGCAGGATCCAAACCCACCCGGAAAATCGGTCAGCAGCAGCAGGAGGCATAAACAATTCCATGGGCCCCGCCATCACCAGTCCCGAAATCGCAACGCCCAGTGCAGTGGCATCTCTTGAACCTGTCGTCAAAAAGGGTCGGCGTGAAAAATTCAGGATACCGATCAACAGCAGATAGACGGCTAGCGGTCCGACGCCTATGACAAAATGAAGTGGATCAACCAACGTTACAATTTTTTCACAAAAGAACTACACGGCTTAAAACCACGCTTATCTTATCGGCCAGTCCGCCGATCGTCAACAAACCAAAGACAGAGTGATTCATGAAGCGATATTTTGAAATGACCTGAACATCGCCATCCCACCATAAACAGCGGCAAGCCCGAGAAACAGGTTCAGACCGATGTTGAGAAAAGCGATGAACAACTGTCCTTCGTAAAACTTGTTTACCGTCTCTACACCAAAAGTTGAAAATGTAGTCAATGCACCTAGGAATCCTGCGCTTAACATCAATTTCATCTGGCCAGACAATTGCTGTTCACCAAGCTGCGCCAAGAATCCCAGAAAAAAACAGCCGAGCACATTTACAACCAACGTCCCTGCAGGAAACCCATCGCCCAAAAAATACTTCATTGCCGCGGTCGTTCCATATCTCGCGACCGCACCGAGCGCACCCGCAATGCCAATCAGGCAAACTGTTACTAATTGTTGCATTGCAACTTCCCTTT
>JAZABE010000605.1:0-9624 GCA_036137535.1 Planctomycetota bacterium
CAACCCGGTTCAATCTCAAAACCTCCAAGCTCATAATCTTCTAGATCAAAATTCACCTAGGAACAACTCAAAACAACAAGAGGCTTTTGAGTTCAAAGTTACCCGGCCCAGCATGTGGGAAGCACACGGTAACCGCTCCGATCGATTACCTGAAGAACACTCGGGAGAAGCTGAAAACAAACTCGCGGCAGCCAGCCCACCTTCGGATAATCCTGTTGAAAGCCAGCCAATTGGTTTTTCAAATGGACAGAACACTACCGGCGAATTGAATCAAGGTAAACCTCTTGTTCAGGCCGAACAAAACCATCACCCACACGCCCTCCAACTCCATAATCGTTACCTTGTTGTGGAGAGCGAAAATGGGTTCGAAATAATTGATCAGCACGCACTTCACGAACGCATCCTGTATGAACAGCTTCGCGAGAAAGTTCTGGCGGGCAAACTAGAAACCCAGCGGTTACTGGTTCCTGAACCAGTCCAACTTTCCCCTCCCGAAGCGGCAGCCGCATTGGAAGCGAAAAGTGACCTGGAAAAAATAGGCATTGAAATCGAAGCGTTTGGTGGAGACACCCTCTTGATCACAGGGTATCCCGCCATGCTCGCCGATCACAGTCCGGCTGAAATGCTCCGACAGATTATCGAGGGTTGCATCGCTGGGTCAAAACCCGATCGACGCGATACAATCGACGAATTATTGCATATGATTTCCTGTAAAGCGGCGGTCAAGTTCGGGGACAAATTGACTCCCGAAGAAATAACGGTTTTACTGGAAAATCGGGATTTATGTCAGGATTCCCATCATTGTCCGCACGGGCGGCCAACAGCTTTGTTTTTTTCACGAGAAGAACTGGATCGACGCTTCAAACGTATTTGACCTTTGATCAGAATAGATAGGCAAAGTTAAGGGATGGGAACGGCGATCATTGGATTTTGGTCCGTGATTTCCAACAGTTAACGGCACTTTGGTTCGATAACATATATTCAGACTTGTTCGACGACCGATGCCTAGAACTGCTCTGTTGCATCAAGGAACGTTAGCTTTTCGAATTCAAACGCAATAAGACTGGTCGTTGATTCCCTACCAAAGATGAGGGAATCACAAATTTGACCCTGAACCAGTAAGCAACAATACAAAACTGCAGAAACCAAAGAAATAATGATTTGTGTATCTATCGGACGCGGCCGCCACAAAATGCTGATGGCAGAACACGCTCATGCCGGTCGCATCGGGGCTGAGCTTGTTGAACTGCGTATCGATTATGTACTGCGAACGATCAACCTCATTCGAGTCACAGAAAACCGGCCAACCCAGACCATTATCACATGCCGTCGCCCGGCAGATGGTGGAAAATGGCGAGGAAACGAATCGGATAGAATTATCCTGCTCCGCTCAGCTATCACGACGGGTGTTGAGTACGTTGATCTTGAAGAAGACATTGCTGATGAAATTAAACGGTTCGGAAATACCAAACGCATTATTAGCTATCACAACCTGCGAGAGACACCGGAGAATCTTGAAGAAATCCATGCATCCATGCAAAACAAAGATGCAGACATCATCAAGATCGCGACCTATGCAAACTCGCCAAATGACAACCTGCGCGTGTTAAACTTGATCAAAAACAGCCCGATCCCCACGATCGCTTTTTGCATGGGAGAGCTTGGCGCAATCTCTCGAATCATCTGTCGAAAATTCGGCGCCCCGTTTTCCTATGCTGCATTATCGTCAGAACGATCCGTTGCGCCCGGGCAATTCACCTACCAGGAAATGAAAAAGTTATACCGTTTTGACAAGATCAACTCGAACACCAGCTTTCTCGGTGTGATTGCCGATCCAGTCGGTCATAGTCTCAGCCCAACAATGCACAATGAGCTACTAGAAAAAGATGGGATTAACAAGGTCTACCTACCGATTCGAGTTCCAGCCGAACATTTAGATGAATTCATGGATTGCGTTAGTGAATTTGGAATTACCGGACTCAGTGTCACGATCCCCCATAAGGAATCCGTACTTCGCTTCGTCAATGGCCTCGACGAGGATACTGCGGGAATCCGCGCTGCCAATACGATTGTCTTCAAAGACAAAACGGTGGATGCCTTCAACACAGATTGCAAAGCCGCGATGCTAAGCTTGGCCCACGAGGAAGGAAAATTTAATGCTGATCTACCATTCAAAGGCCGTAGGGCCCTAGTTCTCGGAAGTGGTGGTGCTGCCAAGGCAATGACCTATGGGCTCAAAACTGGCGGAGCCAATGTCTTGATTTCAGGCCGAAATACCAAGACTACCGAAAAAATGTGTGTTGATATGAAATGCACTCCGATCGACTGGGCAGCACGGCATGATGTCGAAGTGGATTACATCATCAATTGCACACCAGCCGGCATGCACCCGGATCTCAATAGCACACCCTATGATGTGGAAAGGCTGACTGCACACACCCTGGTTTTCGACACCGTGTATACCCCGCAGCAAACGCTCTTAATCAAGGGGGCACAGGCGAAAGGTTGCCGGACTATCACCGGTGCTGATATGTTTGTCCGCCAAGCCGCAATGCAATACAAGCTTTTCACTTCACGAGATCCGAACGTTGCAGAAATGAAACGAATATTCCTGGAATCCATTAATCCAGCCCGTTACAACAACCCCGCTTCCAATCAAAAAAAATCGTCGCCGGACAACGCAGGTACAAAACCAGACTCGAGCCCTGATTCAAATCCCCTCTCAAAAGAAATCAAAGCCAAATGATTATTTCCCTGATCGGGTATCGCGCTACGGGAAAATCGACCATCGGCTCGCGTTTAGCCACCACTCTCCAAGTCCCCTTCTACGATTCCGATCACCTAATTCTCAAAAAAATCAGGAAACCAATTTCCGAATTTTTTGCGACGGAGGGGGAAAACCAATTTCGCGAAATTGAATCTGAAATCGCATGTGAACTTATGAAAATTCCAGTCGGTGTGATTTCATGGGGTGGCGGTGTAATTCTCACAGAAAACAATCGTGAGAAAATCAAGAATTCTAGTAAAACCATCTGGTTGCAGGCCTCTTCAGAGACCATCCACGAGCGAATTTCTCATGACCCACAATCCGTTCAGAACCGCCCTGCCCTGACTCAGTTAGACCGAATCGACGAGATCAAAAACCATTTAAGTTTAAGAGAGCCCCTCTACCAAGAGTGTGCCGACCACACGATTCAGACGGATGAAAAATCCGTTGAGGAAATCACACAATTGTTAGTGGATACTATCAACCGGCAATGACTACCGACTTGCTGTTCAAGAAAAATTAACCACAGGTTTCAGCTGGCCCGAACGAGGTTCCAGGATCGCGACCAGGTCATTGTTGATGGTAGCCACAACCTTTTCTGGCAACTGCTTCCCAAACTCAAATCGCTCCGAATCAATAAAACGGCCATTTTTGATCGCTGCGTGCTCTTCATTTGAAAGACGAACTTTGGGAAGAAAATCAACCGCCAAACTCGCATCGATCAAATTGGATTGAATTGAATCATAGTCAATGGCCGACATTTGCAATGAATGCTCCAAATCAAAAGGACCAATGCGAGTTCGCACGAGATTGCTCATCACTGCATCCGATTGAAGAGACTTGGCTAAATCACGTCCCAGCGAACGAACGTAGGTTCCCGAACCACATTCAATCGTCAATTTCAAGGTTGGGTACCGGTATGCATTGATCTCGAGTTTATGGATCTCCACTTCCTTGGCAGCAAGCTCAACGTCGATCCCGCGGCGTGCCAGTTGATAGGCTCGTTGCCCGTTGACGGAAACCGCCGAATAGGCGGGGGGCACCTGCTGAATCTTTCCCAGAAATTTTGGCAATGCAGCTGTGACATCCGCCACACTAGGTCTTGCGGGTTGGTCAATCCCGACCACATCCGTTTCTAGGTCCGCTGATAAGCTTGTAACATCGAGCTGGAATTCCGCAACATAGGTTTTTGGATATTGCTGAACGAACTGGATCAACCGCGTTGCTTTACCAATACAAATAACCAATACCCCGGATGCCTGGGGATCCAGGGTTCCGGCATGTCCAGCTTTGACTTTCGTGCCCGTAGCTTGACGAACCGCCTGAACCACGCGAGTGACGACATCGCGCGATGTTAGATGGCTCGGCTTGTTGATATTCAGAATACCTAACACCGGTCAGTTTTCCTGGATCAAACGTCTTTCCCTTAACAGTTGTCAGCCTTAAGCAGGCCAGGCTATTGACTGTGACCATCATCGACGAGCACTGGTCGAGAGCTCACCAAGGAAGCTCCATCTGGGAAACGATATCCCGGGCCGTCTTGTCAATGATCTCCTGTTGTGCTGTTGTCATTGACTGGCCACCTTCAGGGACAAAATTGGCAAATTGAGTAATCTCGATCGGTCCATTTTTCATCAAGGAACGCCCGTATCGATCATCCCAACTGACACTCACCACCAAGTTGACTTGCACATCCCTGGCCTCATCCGTCCTGGACTCAATGAGGACCCGTTTCTGATCAATCAGGATTTTACCCTGCAAGGTAGAGTCTGCAGTTTGCAAGGTTGCTACCTTGTACGGTGAACGAGATTCCACTTCCTTGATTACAGCCTCTGTTAATCGTTCACCCAGAAATTTTCGGAATGAATCCGACTCGAAAACAGGGATATGAACAGTGCAAATGTCCTTACGGAAAAAAGCTTGGTTACCCACCTGATACGTTGCACAACCACAACAGCTGAAAAGCAAAACAAAGATAAAGAATTGACGAACCATGGCGATGGTTTCCTATTTGATCTGATCTTTCAGGCTGGTGCCAAACAACGGCTCGGCAGGCTTCGATTCAGGAAACACCTTGGCGACCCAGGCTGGTGGTTCGCTGGACTGGGGAGGCTTTTCGCTAATCTTGACCAGTCTTTCCTCGGCATCGCTTGCCACCGGCGTGTTCTGAAATTCCGATTGAACTTGTTCATAATGCAAACCCGCCGCCTGATAGGCACCTCGTGCCTCGTAATAAGAGCCTAAGGCCATTTCACGTTCAGCCTTCATTTTGCGAATTCTGGCATTTTCCCGGGTCAACAAATCACGGTGTTTTTCGACATGCCCAGGAAATTGGCTGACTATAGTTCTCACCAGCTTGTCAGCAGTTGCCAAATGAGTTCCGTCATAATAGGGTCCCTGGTAAGCCTGCAACCTTGATTTCATTTCGAATAAGTGAGCATGAAATTGATGTTCGCTGTTGGGAAAATTGATTCGAAGGTCTTCATAAGTGTCAGCAGCATTCATGTATTGTTTTTTTTCAAAATAAGCATTCGCCAAGGCAAGCGTTGCGTCATCTGCAAATTTTCCGGTTGGATCATCGAGTCGGATTTGATCCAGAATTCGGATGGCGTTACCTGCTGTGTCTCGCAGGGGTCGCTCTTGATTCGACCAGTTGAGGAGCAGCGGATTTTGACGATCGGATTTCGAGATATCCAACCAATATTTAGCAATAGCAAATCGCCTTGCTTGCACCACGTCCATATGGCGTGTTCCAGGATAGTCTTTCACAAGCCTCTCAAACATCTCATTCGACTTGTAGAAATAGTCGGCAAAGAAGAAGCTTTCTCCCGCTTTGAATAATGCATCTTGTTCGAGTGTAGAGTTAATCCACTGGTCAGCGGCTAGTGAATATTTCTTTCCTGCCCGAGCCAGGGTTTCGATAGTTTCCTTAGATGAATCGGAACGTGTCGTGATTCCCTGTCGATAGAGCTCATCCGCTTCCGCGATCAACTGATGAGCAGCCTCTTGATTTTGGTTCTGATCAATTGATTGCTGGTTTCGATTTTTTTTGAAAACCGAATCCAAAAGGTATTCAGGTTCATCTCTTTCAATTTCATCAAGGACAGACCGTCTTTGCGTCCCAGATGACAGCACCTTATTAAGCAATTGACCGGCTACCCGACCTTCAGTGAAACGGGACAGGCTGCAACCAGACAGAACCACTAAACTGACAGTCAGTATTGTCAGACAAAACATCATTTTCATTGGACTTCCTTGTCCGGTCCATTGCATAGTTAGTTTCTTCCGAGAATCGAAATGAACCCATGTAACCGAAGTTTTTTACCCAACAATTCAACAAGGTAATTGTTGATAAGTGGGCGGATCTCTTTTTCACACTTTTGGTAACTCCGATCGTCACGCCAATCCTTAAAATCGGGATTGGAAAACTGACACAGAACATCCAAAATTTCTGGACGCAAGCTAACCAACCTTCTGTGCCCCGATCTGCAGCCAGCACAAAGCACACCGCCGGCTAACAGTCCAAACGTTACACGGGTGTTCGAATCAATCTCTTGTCCGCACCCAACGCATTGCTGCAGTGATGGCAACTGACCAATTTCCTTCAAAATATTCAATTCGTATCGCAAAACCACAGGTTCAAACGGAACACTCGGCTCTTCAACCATCCGCAATGACTGAAGGGTAAAATCAAATAGCTCTGGATGAGGATCTAATTCATCGGTCAAATTTTGGAGTAACTCCGCAAAATAGTAACACGCATAAAGCCGCGACAGTTCCGACTCAGAAGCGCGCAACCGATTGACCAGCTTTGCTTCTGTCAACAAATCAAGAGAATCATTCGATTTATGCAGGAACACTATTCGACACGTCGCCAGCAAGTCAAGAGCAGACTCAAAGGGGCTTTTTTTTCGCCGGGCTCCTTTTGCTAGCGTCGATATTTTTCCAAAGTCTCTTGTGAAAAAAGTGACAATACTACTGGTTTCACTGAAATCGATATTCCGAATGACAATCGCATCAGTTTTTTCAGCCGACATTGTAAATCTCTACCCAACATGAATTCATTATCGGCCAACATTCCGGATTCCACCGGGCGACAATCCAACGCTGCAACCATTGGATTCCGGGGCCAAACAAAACCAAAGGCCCTATATTTCAGGATTCATTTCTATTTTCTTCGATTATTTCCAGACGCAACCGTTCAATTTTCCGATTACTGGCTTGCTGCACGCAAATTCTCACGTTTCCTTCCACCATCGATTCTCCCGGTTTGGGAATTCGACCGAATTTGGTTAGCACCAGGCCGGCAAGCGTATCAAAATCATCCGTGTCAGGAAGATCGACTTTCAAATGTTGATTCAATTCGTCGATCCGAATCGAGGCTAAAACATCGGCCGTTTTACCATCGATCCGAACCAGTTCAGATTCTTCCTGGCTATCTGTTTCATCCGTAATGTCACCGACGATTTCTTCCAGCACATCTTCAATCGTCACCACACCAACAACCGATTCATATTCATCAATCACGATCGATAAATGGCTATGAGATTCACGAAACTGTTGCAACAGATCGTCGCTGCGAATTGAAATTGGTACAAACTGGGGAGGGCGTAGAAATCCCCGAATGTCTTTTGATTTCCTAGAGTTTTCATCGATCAAGCCCGAAAGCAAGTCCTTGACAAAAAGAATCCCTATAATGTTTTCCAGCTCTTTTTCAAAGATTGGAATTCTCGTGTGGCCAAAATCGATTGCCTTCCGTATCAGTTCCTGGGAATCCAGATTGATGTCAAGGGCATTCATCTTCGACCTGGGAGTCATAATCTCCCCAACATCAATGTCATCTAGGTTAATCACCCCCTCAATCATCTCTCGTGCCGGAGACTCAAGTAAACCTTCTCGCTCTCCTGCTGTTACAATCGTTCGTATCTCTTCTTCCAAGGCTTCCTCTTCAGCATCTTCATCATCGTCATCTTTGCCTGCCATCCGATGAGCCAAAAACTGTATCGCGGCAAAACCAATTGCCATCGGAAAAGCGATTCGATTAACCAGCCGCCATAATCCCCACGTGTGAAAAAGGAACGGTGCCGACGCGATCTTCGCGATGGACCATGGCACCCAGCTGTTGATCAAAACAAGTAACACTGCAAGACTTAAAATCCAAATTGACAGCTGAATCGAACTGGGCATCAGAAAGATGCCCAACCCTTCATCACTGGCCTTTTGAAGATCAAGCCAAGATTCCTCAAAACGAGTTGGATTAGCTGCAAAAAACCAAAGGCTGGTTGAGACCAGAAAACAAACCGTACCAAACCATTGAACTGCTTCCGCTCCAATCGCAAATTCTTCATGATGATCCAGAACCTCATCGAAAAATCCAGGTCGATTCTTGCGGCGACAGTAACCTTCCAATTCATGTCGCGAAAACTCGTTCAGCACCCTCGCGGCAATTGCCGTGGGCACAACGATTAGCACGGAACAAATCGATATCCAAAACAAAGCAGTGATCATTGATCAATTTGAAAAGAACTATCGTTTGGACTACAACTCAACACCCAACTTCTCCATATAATATTCCTCTTTCGCGCGCATCACGCTTCGTGATTCTTCACTTTTGTCGTCATAGCCAACCAAGTGTAAAATACCATGCACAACGTAAAGCATAAGCTCTTCAATGGCGTTTAGTCCATGCGAGTTACACTCTCTAGCCGCCGTATCAACACTGACAATAATTTCGCCTACCAAAGATCGACTTTCTTTTGCCAGTGGAAAACTCAACACATCAGTCGGGTAATCATGGCCAAGAAATTCAACGTTTAACCGATGCATTTCTTGATCACCGACAAAGGACAGGCTGATTTCTGCAGAGAGAAAATCACTTTCGCTCAAGACCAGTGCAACTGCCTTTCTAAATCCGTGTTGATCGATCGGAAACGATGATTGGCGATTGCTGATTTCAATAGAATAGGCTTCAATCATTCCCGTTCTGCTCAGGGTACTTAATACGACTATGGTAAACACTAATTAACGATTTGGTTAAGCTCTGCTCAATGCGGTGAAGTTCGCGAAGGGTTAACGGACATTCAGCAAATTGACCGTCATTGAGTTTTCGGGACGAGATTTCCTTCACAAGACTTTCAATTCGTGCAGGAGCCGGTTCGGTCAATGTTCGGCAGGCACTTTCTACCGCATCCGCCAACATCATGACACAGGCTTCCTTGGTTTGAGGCTTGGGGCCCGGGTAACGAAAATTGGACTCATCCACTTCCTCGATCAATCCCTTTTCGCTTGCCTCTTTAACCGCCTGATCATAAAAATATTCAACCAAGGTTGTTCCATGGTGTTGCTCAATCATGTCGATCATACTTGCCGGCAATTTATGTTTTCGAGCAAGTTCAATGCCATCCTTGACGTGAGCAATAATCACGATTGAACTCATCGCAGGAACCAGGCTGTTATGTTTATTTTCTCCTGAAGTTTGATTTTCCACAAAGTACTCAGGTTTCAACATCTTGCCGACATCATGAAAATACGCTGCCACCCGGCACAACAGTCCATTGGCTCCAATTGCATCGGCTGCCGTTTCTGCAATCGATGCCACATTAATGCTGTGGTTGTAGGTACCAGGCGCCCGTTGAATCATCTTGTTGAGTAATTCATGGGACGGATCACTCCATTCCAATAAGGTCAAATCTGTCTGGATATCGAACACCTTCTCCACAAACGGAAGAATAACGGTAATCAGTAACGCACTTAAAAAAGCGCAAAAACCATACCAAGATGCGAGGATGGCTTGGTTGGAAATCACCGCTTGCCAGGTCGTTGCCTGTCCCGACAAGATCCCAGATCCAATCGCAGAG
>JAZABE010000606.1:0-3643 GCA_036137535.1 Planctomycetota bacterium
GTGCAAGCTTGCTTCCATCGAACCGGCCAGCCACCAACCGTCCACTGGATGCCCCCAGATCAACCGCAAGATAATTTTTTCGAATTGGCATCTTTTATCTTTCTTACCGATCACCAAGAGATTCGTCTTGGCAAGTTTCCTGTTTCAATGCCTGACCAACCTGCTCTTCCTTGGTAATTTCAAATCCCAGATCCTTAATCATACTGTAGTCAGACTCGGGCGGTTGTCCCTGGGTTGTCAGATAGTCTCCCACAAAGATAGAGTTCGCCGCGTACAAACCTAAAGGCTGGAGCGATCTCAGGTGAATCTCTCGTCCCCCCGAAATTCGAATTTCACTTTTGGGGTTTACAAAACGGAACATCGACAAAACCTTGAGACAAAAATTAGGTGTCAGGTAGTTGATGTTTTGCAGCGGTGTCCCTTCAATGGCGTTTAAAAAATTAACGGGAATGGACTCGGCCTTGAGTTCACGGAGGTCAAACGCCATATCAACAATATCAGAGTTTTTTTCACCCATCCCGATAATGCCACCCGAACAAATCTCCATACCAGCTGCACGGACTGCCTGTAGAGTCTCTATGCGGTCCCCGTAGGTATGGGTTGAACAAATCGATTCATAATATTCACCACTTGTATTCAAGTTATGGTTAACTCGGTCGACACCACATTTCTTTAACCGATCGGCTTTTTCCTGATCCAACAATCCCAGGCAAGCACAAATTTTCAAATCAAATTTTTCCTTGATTAGCGGCACGATCTCTTCCACGGTCTTGATTTCCCGTTCACTCGGTCCCCGAGCAGAGATCACCATACAATAAGTTTTTGACTGACGCTCCGCCGCAACTCGAGCGCCATCCAACAACGATTCCCGGTCCAGAATGTTGTACTTTTCAACAGGTGCTTCAGACACTTTAGATTGCGAACAGTAACTGCAGTCTTCGGGACACAAGCCACTCTTTGCGTTCATCAGAAAGTAGAGCTGAACGCTCTTTCCGAAAAACGTCCGGCGCAACGTGTAGGCGGATGCCAGCAGGTCAAGCACCTGATCGTCTGGGGTTTTCAGCAACTGCTCAGCCTCTGACTTGGTGAGTTGATAGCCGCCAACAACCTGGTTTGCAAGTTGTGAAAAGTCAATTGAACTGGACGCTTGTGATGATTTTTCAGCAGTAGCCATTGAAGAAAGTAGTGAGTAAAAAAACAGAGGTGGGTCGAAGTAAAGACGAATGAAAGATGATAACATGAAGTTTACGAATTCGTCGACAAGACAAGTCGACTTCGCTAATCAGTGAGACAACTTACAATTCAATTTTCATGAATTATCTGATAAGAGTCGGGCAATTCGGCCAGATCGGCAGATTTTGCAGCGAACTTAATTTCGATTTTGAATATTCGCAGAAGGTGATCTGCCGAACCAGCCGGGGACTGGAAATCGGTGAATTCCTGGAAAAAGACAGGGATCGAGAACCCAACAATCCGGATGGTGAATTACTCCGGCAAATGACAAGTCAGGACGAATTGCTGGCCAAGCGGTTGGGTCAAAACAAATTGCAAGCCGTTACCGATTGCCAGCGACTGATCGATGAACAAAAAATCCCAGTGGTCATCCTCGATGCAGAACAAACGTTTGACGGGGGAAAATTATTTTTTTATTTTGCCGGAGAGGCTACCCATGACCTGGAAAAACTGACGGATCGACTGGCAGACACTTACGATGCCCAAGTCCGGTTTTCTGAATTCGCTGAAACGCTGGCACAAGGCTGTGGACCGGATTGTGGTCAAAAGGAGGGCGCCGGTTGCCATGAAACAGCCTGCTCAAGCTGTGGAATCAAGTCCAGCTGCAAAAAGTGATTCCTAGTCCGCTTCTAAATCCATGTGTTTCGCCTGTGGAATATTTTCCTGAATTCGTTTTTCAATAGCGTCAATTTCGTCTGCGAGAAGTTCAACCACATCATCAGCATACTGCTGGGCAAAATTCCTGAAATCCTGAAAGTCTTTGATTTTATCAAATGCACTTTTCAGCTCCGGCTCAAGCTTGTGTGCAAGAGCCTCACCATCAAATCTCACGTCAGCCTTAATTCGAAACGTCTCCGTGTCGAGGATCCGCGTCTTAAAATCGACAACTTCCTCGACCGCTGGATTTTGCTTAATGATATTTAGAACTTGCTCACGAATAGGAGCTGGAACACTCACTCCAATCAGAAGCTTGCTGTTACGACCGATGAGCCAAATCGCAATCAAACCCAGCAAAACACCGATGACGATCGAACCAATTGCGTCCCAAATTGGATTCCCCGTCACAAGGGCCAACACAATTGCTCCCAGGGCGATCAGAATCCCCAGGCAAGCGGCAAAATCTTCCAACACAACAGCCGCAGTTGCCGGGTCGGCTTCCTTGCGCAGGTAATTGAAAAAGGGTTTGCCTTTGGCATCGTTTAAGACAGACCTGACCGCAATCAGCAATACCCATCCTTCTAGCAAAAGCGAAAAAACAAGGACACCCACGGCCCACCAGATATGGTCGAGTTCATGCGGATGGAACAAAGAAGAAATACCGTGATAAACGGTGACTCCACAACCTAAAAAGAAAATCCCCACTGCCGAGATCAAAGCCCAAACGTACCTTTCTGCACGGTAGCCGTAATCCGCTGCATCATCGGGGTTGCGGTCACTCCGAACAATTCCCACCAAAAGCAGGATTTGGTTTAACAAATCGGCCAACGTGTGAATCGCTTCAGAGAGCATCGCCCCCGAACCGGTGAAAACAAAGGCACCAATCTTGCCCAACATCACCATGAAATTTCCGCCAATCGCTGCCGCGACTGCAGTTTTTGAACCACTTCCAGCCATAGTTTTCCAAACCGTCAAGGAATCTAAGAAACTGTAGTTTAAACCTTCCAGCCCAATTTGGGTAACACAGATTTGAAAAGAGGCCGTGAAATTTGCTTGGCAAAAGTCACAAAAAACGGTCGTCCCCGAAGCTGCTTCACCCAATCTGCGGTATGATGAGAACCCTGTTCGGCACTCACCATCTAAACTCAAATCACCATGCACGCTCCCACTCAAAAACAAAAGAATGCTTTAAATTCAACTTGGTTAAGGGTTGTTTTATTTTTTGCAACCGACTTGCTAATGATTCAATCGGCAGCCGCTCAGTTTACGGATCCCCAAGAACGTCATGCTGGCTACCAAAACCACCTAGAGATGAAAGCAAATTCTCAATTTGGAGACCTCAATTGGCATTTTCTGGGCCCCACCAACATTAGCGGCCGCGTGACAGACGTGGCCGTTGAATCTCCGCGCGGAAAGTCCTATGCGATGTACGCCGCAACGGCCTCAGGAGGTGTTTGGAAAACGGAAAACGAAGGAACAAGCTGGAAACCCGTATTCGAACACGCAACCTCGACCTCAATTGGTGACGTGACTATTGCACCCTCGGATCAAAACGTCGTTTGGGTCGGTACCGGTGAAGCCAACATCTTCCGCAGCTCGATGGCCGGTGCTGGCGTCTATAAGTCAACCGACGCGGGCAACTCGTGGACTCACATGGGCCTAGGCGGCACTCACACAATCCCCCGAATCGTAATTCACCCGAAAAACCCAGAGATTGTTTACGTGGCGGCCTCGGGTCATGAATGGACCGATA
>JAZABE010000607.1:0-1221 GCA_036137535.1 Planctomycetota bacterium
GAACGACCCATGTAATTTTTCAATCACCGAGCCAAGAAAATAAATCCACACCATATTGAATAGCAGGTGAAATTCATCGCCATGAAGAAACATGGGAGTCACGAATCTCCAAACCTGCCCCGTTTCCACCGATGCGAATGAGTTCCCGTCGGATTTCAAAAAATCTTTTCGATTCACAAACGAGAGCGTGTCAAAAGCTTTTTCTTCCAGCGTCATCTTTCCGGGCACTCGTGATCCCCGTGGATCTCCAAAATGGGTTGTCAAGCTTGCGATGACCGACAGGATGATGACAGCAACGGTCACGGGAATCCCGGACTGTTTCAAAGGAGCGCGAATAGGCTCACCCAGAGTGGACTTACTGACGTTCGCAATTCGAGCACTCTCTGCAGCACGCTTTTGCTGTGCCATTTCGGCCGCAATCTGTTCCTGACGAATCAGCGTGGCCTCTCGTTTCACCTGATACTTGGACGCATCCGGATCAGAACAAAACTCGGCAAGTTCTTGCTTGGCTTGATCGATCTGCCGCTCATCCCGAACCCAGATGTTCCATTCAGAGCCTGCATCATCCGTCTCGGCGTCACACATCGCACTGATCGACTGGGTTACAAGGTAATCACAGAAACGTTGTGCTAATTCCGAGCTGTCGAGAGTGCCGATTCGCCGCATCGATTTATTTCCACCTTGAAAATCACTTGAAAGTGACAGTTGAATTGCGATCAATCGCCATGGAGCTGGGGGGTTATCTTCACCGCATTGTTACGTTTCCGATACGAACCCTCCATGCCGCCCCATCGGGAAAGTCTAAGGAAAGATGGGAAAATCGGGTTCAAAACGGGTTTTTAGCCGCAAATTCCCAGCCGTTAGTGTTTCTTGACCCCACATGAGACTTGCCGGATCACCCGACTGGTTAATAATATAAGGCTGGGAGTCAAGTTCCCAAGAGTGGCGATCCCACATTTTCCACACGACCAATTCTCGTCCACGACGAAGGGTAATAAAAAAGATGGCAGTCAAATTGAGCGAACGTGCAGCAGAAGAGGTCAAGCGGTTTCAGAAAGAGCACAATTTCGGCGATGATATGGTTCTGCGAATCGGCATTGCTGCCGGTGGCTGTAGCGGGTTCAGCTACACCTTGAACTTTGACGACAGCTTTGACGATAAAGCCGATACCAAATACGACTGCCATGGCGTTGCTGTTGTTGTCGACAAGAAGAGTGCCTT
>JAZABE010000608.1:0-10288 GCA_036137535.1 Planctomycetota bacterium
ATCTCGAGTTCGTCAGTGCCAATGATTTGGGTGAATTTATCACCCGCATGCAGAAAGCCTGGCCAACCATGCCTAAAACAGTTGCTTACGCTCCCCATGTCAAGGAAGGCAAATTGCTCGCCGCCCAAAACCTGGGGATCGAGCACGTCTGGACCCGGGGGCAATTTAACAAGGGTTTTGCAGACCTGTTCCAATAAACATGCTGCAATCCCAACGCTTTAAGGTTAAGAACCGTGAACCCAAACCATTCTCTGTAACCGGTTTCGTCTAGCAGGTTACTGAATCGCGTAAAGTGCCTTAAACGTCCGAATGTAAATTACGCCATTGGCAATCGCCGGAGACGCAGACGTTGGCTCAGCAAGATCATTCTGCGAGATGATTTCGAATTCCTTGCCGGCCTTAACAACAGTGACAATACCCTTGCGAGCAGTCAGGAAGACTTTGCCATCGGCATACACGGGCGATGCCCGATGACGATCTTTTACCGTTCGGTTCTCGTAGATTTTTTCACCCGAAACGGCATCCACACAAACCAAGTTTCCGTTTTCCCGATTCAGGTAGACAAGCCCGTTGTGGTAAAGTGGACTGGGAACGTCAGGTGTTCCCCGTTCATGTTTCCAGATAAATGATTTTTCATTTTTGGAGATATTGCCAACGGAATCGGGTTTCAAACTCACCACGGGTCCCCCTTTCGCAGAAGGCACAATGATCATCCCGGCAACCGCCAGCGGGGACGACACAAATCGTAATGTTGGATGGTATTTTTCACCCTGAGGATTCATGCAACATCTCCAAATTTCTTGACCATCGGAGAGCTGATGAGCGATCGCATAATCGCCTCCGTGGGTGACTAGGTATTGCCGTTGGTCATCACGATAAACCATGGGTGAAGCATAGGAATGCTCATTTTCGTTACTCGCACCGGTAATTCGATCCTGTTTCCAAATTTCTTCCCCAGTTTTAGCGTTCAGACAAACCACAATCGCTTCCTGAGTCTGGGATTTCCCTTCACCGTGAATCAGCTGAAAATAGAGTCTCCCTTGATCCAACACGGGTGTAGCCGTCATTCCAAAGGCAATCTTGAACTGGCCATAGCGTTCTTGAAGCTTCAGTTTCCAGCGTTCCTTGCCGGTAACGGTGTAACAAGCCACGTCACCGTTGGCCATCATCGCCCACACATGATTTCCGTCGGTTGCAGGGGACGGGGCAGCTGAATTCCCTTCATCACCACGGACGTTACGGTTTCCTTCAGAAATTTTCTCCGACCAAAGCTTCTTTCCCTGAGTTGAAAAGCAAACCAAAACCAAGTCATTGCCATCCACACTGGTGAGAAAAATCCGCTCACCCCAAACCACAGGCGTTGAGCCAGCCGGACCGGGCAAAGGCACACGCCATTGGATATTGGTTTGCGAGTTCCATTTGGATTGAATATTTTTTTCACTACTCACCCCATCCCCATTGGTTCCACGCCACTGAGGCCAGTTTTCCGCAAAACAATCACATCCCAAGGAGCAACCAACAATCACCAAAAGGAAAATGAAATTCGGTTTCAACATAACATCCGCACCATAAAACAAGCTGGAAACAAGGACCAGCAATCACCTTAATCGATTATTCAACGCGCAGCAATCTTCACTCGGATCGACAGGCACCCTGTCGGTTTTGATCCCGTCTTTCCATTTCAAAATAACCATCACCCAAACGGCATTGGCTTCAAGAGCCTCGGCGCCTATCCATAACCCGGCTCGCGAACGGCCTATTGACCCAAAAATCACAGACAACGGTCTGGGTTTGCCCTTTGGGGACTACCAAAGACCAGACACAAACTGAACGGTCTGTTGAGAAAAATCTTTCCACTGATAATCGACCAAAATCGCGTGAGCTGACTTCTGCAGAACTTCAAGTCGGTTTTTTTTATTTGACAAACCTTGAAAAAATGAAATCGCTGCTGCATTATCAATCACCCGGTCGCATTTTGCTAAACAGAGAAAAACCGGGGCCTTGATCTCCGGGGCACGGCCACGATTCTGCAGAGTGAGCTCAAAAACCTGGTCAATCGTTTTGAAAGATGTGAAAGGAGTCCGTCGTTCAGATTCTCTTTCACTCGGATCCAAAGCATCCAAGCCAAAGGGAGACTGAACAATCTCCGTAAACAGCAAAGCCCGGCTAACACCGGCGTGCCAAAATCGGACGGGAAACAACGGACTCCTGGAACTGGAGACTTCAACAGCAGGAGCCGCCAGCACTAAGCCATCAACCCTCTCGGGATACCTGAGTGTGTAATTGATCGCAATTGCTCCTCCCAGTGAATGGGCGACAATCACAACTCGCCGATGGTGCTTTCGCAACTGTTTGACTTCTTTATCAACGCTTGCCAACCAGTCCGAGATTTTAGCCACTGAGCATGCTGAAATGGTTTCTCCGAAACCTTCAATCCGCATAACTCGGCAAAAAAAACCTTCTCGAGCCAAGTGCGGAGCAACCTTGAAAAATGCGTGAGGCGATTCATTAATTCCATGAATCAGCAAAAGGGCTGTCTCAGAATTTTCACCTAAATTAAAAGCTTCACAGCCGACCCGGGTCCCGTCCGAATTCCAAGCAACACTCGCCTCCCACTGGTTAAGCTTGGCAACCACGTAAAAGGAATACCCAAGATCCAAACTCACCCAGCCTCCGACCATTACAGCTGTTGAAATGCCCAATCGCCGAACCCATTTTGTCCTGTTCGTTCTTTTACTGTCCGCGGCCATCGTCCATCTCACCTTGCATACAAGTCGCCCACCACAAACCCGTTAAACTGGAGCCCAAAATCTAGTTGAGTTACTGCTTAATTTTGCCATTTTCTAAAAAATAAATGTCCAGGCTTCTTCGACCCCAGAATCAAACCTCAAAATCATGGGTGATCGGCCAGTCAGTAATTTCCCCCGGACCAACACATTTGACAAGAATCCCAGCTCTGTTAAAAATAAAGGCTCACTCAATGAACAATTTGCAAACGACCTGTTTTTTATAGCAGGTCGTATTTTTATTGGTTTGAAAAGGTTCGCAGATTTTGCGCCCAAGCTCTTGATCAATCTGGAAATCCTGGATTGAGCTGAGTAACCATCAGTAACTAATGGGGAGAATCATCATGTCAGAACGCGTCCCAATGACTCAGGAAAAATATGACGAGCTGGCCGCGGAAATCGAACACATGGAATCCGTCGAATTGATTGCAATCACGGAAAAAGTGGCCGAGGCCCGTGAAGAGGGCGACTTGAAAGAAAACGCGGAATATCACGGGCAACGTGAACTCCAAGGCATGCTCCAAGCGCGAATCAACCAAAAAAAAGAAGTCCTATCCAATGCAGTGATTATTGATCCCAGCAAAATCAACCAGGATGAGGTTGGTTTTGGGGCTTGCGTCAAGGTCATCGACACGGATATCGACATGGAAGAAGAAATCACATTGGTTGGTAAAGGGGACGAGGACTATGACAAGGGAAAATACCTGCTGACCAGCCCCATTGGTAAAGGACTCGTCGGCAAAAAAGTGGGCGATGAGGTCGAAATACCGATACCCAAGGGGACCTTGAACTTCAAGATTCTTGAAATCAACTACGATATTTGAATTTCGGCGAAGACAGGGTTCGGCTGGGTGTTTTTTTGAAATCCCAACCGATCTGGAACGAAGCGTGAAAAATGAGTGATTTCTCTGAATTTTGGAAACCGGCTCTCCCCAAAAACTTGGGCCTTAAGATCGGTTGCATCGGGTCAGGATTTATCATGGCAGATTGCCATCTGGTGGCCTACCGAAACGTGGGATTCCATCCGGCCGCGATCGCATCTCGATCACCCGAAAATGCTCGAAAAGTCGCTGAGCGCCATGCAATCAACAAAACCTATGACCATTTCACCCAACTTCTGGACGATCCCTCTTTGGAGGTGATCGATGTTGCAGTTCCCCCCGATGATCAAATCCAGGTTCTCGAAGAGGCAGTCAAACGCCCTCACATCAGAGGAATCCTGGCCCAAAAACCGTTGGGCGTTAACTACGCGCAAGCAGCTCATATCGTTCGCCGCTGCGAAGAAGAGGGCAAAACACTGGTGGTCAATCAAAACATGCGGTACGACCAATCGGTCCGCGTTTGCCAAAACCTAATCTCCACGGGCAAACTGGGTGAACCGGTCTTAGCGACGATCGACATGCGGGCGATTCCGCATTGGATGCCATGGCAAGAAAGACAGGGATGGGTAACCCACCGGATTATGTCCATTCACCACCTCGACACCTTCCGATTCTGGCTCGGTGAACCGCGTCGAATTTATGCCAGTTTCCGTTCGGATCCCCGAACCTCCAAAAAATTTGAACACGAAGATGGGATCTGCCTCTACATCCTGGAATTCGAGCAGGGGGCACGAGCTTCTGCCTGGGATGACGTTTGGGCAGGCCCCGCAAATGAAGGTGCTGCCTCAGACATCGGCATCCGCTGGAGAGTCGAAGGAACCGAGGGTATGGCCCGGGGAACCCTTGGCTGGCCCGACTACCCTCAACCCACACCCAGCACCCTCGAGTACACAACAATCCATTCGGGTGTGTGGCAAAAAAGCGACTGGGATGCGGTTTGGTTTCCCGATGCGTTTTCCGGCCCAATGGCAGAATTGCTGTGCTCACTGGAGACCGGTCAACCCGCCAACCTCAACGGCCGAGACAACCTGAAGACCATGGCACTTGTCGAAGCAGGCTACGTGTCCGCCCGGGAAAAACGGGCGGTTGAAATCGATGAAATCCTGAAATCCTGATCCAAGATTGGACGGATTCTCACGTGCCCCATTGGAGAGCGGGCTTCCGAAAAAAACCGCGATCAGTTAACGACATTTCTCCATTGGGCCAAACACACCGGGCCCCGGATCCCAGCCAGCAAACCGATCAATGCTTTCCTTGACACCTCGGCCCGAAAAACATCTCGGCCCGGAAAACATCTCGGCCCGGAGAAATCTCGCTGCGAAAAAGGGCTAAACTCAAGCCATTGAACAGATTACAAGCGGACCAACGCAGCCCCACCAGTCAACCCTGCCGCTGCGGTAGTCAGTAAAACCAAATCCCCTCGCTGAATTGCCCCGGCCCTGAAAAAATAATCCAGCGCGGTCGGAATCGTCGCAGCAGAGCTGTTCGCAAAACGGTCAACCGTGATTCCAGTTTTCTCCAAAGGAATACCCAGGTTTTCACGAACCGATTCAATGATCCTTAAATTCGCTTGATGCGGAATCCAGAAATCGACTTCCGAGATCTCTTTACCCGCGTTTTCCAAGACTTTCGCTCCCAGTCTCGACATGCAATCAACCGCGTAGCGAAAGACGGACAGTCCACTCTTGATTTTCATTTTGTGATTTTCACCGGATAACGTTTGCTCGTTGAATGGTATCTTGGATCCCCCATGGGGAATTCTAAGGCAATCGAAACCTCTTCCGTCGCTTTCCAGTTCAATCGAAAATATTCCTGGCTCATTCGCAGGCTCTAAGATTACCGCACCAGCACCGTCGGAAAAGACCGCTGCCGTGGAAGGGTCATTCGAAGAAACTCGCTTTGAAAGGACGTTTGCGGCAACAACCAACACCGGGCGTTGCTGCGTTCTACAAAACCCATCAGCAACCTGTAATGCATAAACAAAACCACTGCAGGCGACCGCCATGTCAAATGCCGGGATCATGCCCAGCGAAAGCTTATCAGCAACGTAGGGTGCAGTCGGGGGAAGCAGGTAATCTGGCGTGCTGGTGGCCAGAATCAGCAAGCCAACAGGATGACGATCTCTACCGGAAACCTGGTTGGCATACTCTTCAAGCGCTGATTGCCCGGCCGCGATGGCCAAATCCGAAACCGACTGGCTTTCATTGACCACAGGTCGAGTTTGAATCCCGGTTCGTTTTTCAATCCAGCCCGGTTTCAGTCCACATTGCAACTCGATCTGTTCATTAGTAACAACCGTGTCCGGGACATATCGCCCAGTGGCCAAAATTCGAGAATTCGAAAGCAGATTCATGGGACAGTGGCGTTTTCCTTGAGCCTAAGGACGTTCCTGAAATTCAACTGTTTGGTTGGATTGAAACGGTCCAGTCCTGATGTCTTTCTGTCCGTTGGGCCAGGTAATCTCAACTTCAGCAACTTCAGAATCATTGCCCAAACCAAAATAAAGCGGGTAGAGACTGTGCGACAAATAACCAGAGACACCATCGTAAACTTGCATGTATTGTTTCCCTCCAGCCGTAATCACGACTTTCGAAACCAATCCATCCGGGTTGGAACGCGTCCCCTTCAACCTGACTTTTAGATAGTTGATTTTTTTTTGGTCAGCAAGATTACTGATCAAGATCATCGGTTCGGAATTGAATTCACTGGTCACAATGTCAAGATCCCCATCGTCGTCGAGATCAAAGATAGCCGAAGAACGGGTTCCCAATGCAGACCAAACGATGACTTTACCCTCTCGATCCTGACAAAACGTGTTGTCTTTGTCGGCTCCATCCGCATCCAATTCGAACCAGGGCTTGATCGTTCGACCGTCGGGACGCGGCTCAACCCCAACAATGAACTCAGCATCCGCAAAGCGACTCCCCTGCTCGTTGATCAAAACGGAATTCACAGCATAGCGGTAGGGAAAGCACATGCTCGACGCTAAGAACGCGTCTTGATAGCCATCCGCATTGAGATCGGCAACAGTCAATCCCCAGGGCCAATAATTTTCCGCTCCCACCTTGTCGGAAATCTCCATGAAGCCCCCTTTACCATCGCCCCGAAAAAAAGCATTGCCAAAAATACTTTTACTTTTCTCCCGTTTCAGAAAATCCAATCTTGCCTCTGGATTCGCCTGAGCTTCTCCGGCCCGAAACAACATTGAATCCGGAAACGTCGTTCGAGACTTGTCTTTTTCCAACGGCGTCTGAATCCGTTCTGCCATGTCAGAGTGCATGTCCGTTAAGAAAAGATCTATATTCTGGTCATTATCGAAATCGAAAGCCTTGACCCCCATCGCGCCCCACGGCGAACCACTGAACACCTGGTGGGTTTTCTTCTCAAACCGGGTTCCCTGGATATTTTCATAATACTGGTCGTGCCCTTGCATACTGAGCACATAGAGATCCAGCCAGCCATCCCCGTTGGCATCGATTGGCGTCGCGTCACCGGACCAGCCAACATCGACGATATTCATCTCCTCGGTGACCTCTTTGAACGTGCCTCCCTCGTTGTGATAAAGAAGACTCGGTTCATCCAGCTCCGCTTTGAGGTGACCAGCAAAAGCATCCTTGCGGCCTAGGTAATACCGGATCTTCTTGTCCTTGGGCATCGAAGAGGTTTGATCATAGCGAACCTCTTCGTATTGCTCGGTTGTGTATTTGCCAACATTCGTGACAAACAGGTCCAGTTTGCCATCACGGTCGTAATCGAAAAAGACAGCCCCTGAACTGTGACCGTTGTAGCCCACCCCGGCACGTTCTGTCACATCCGTGAAAGTTCCTTGACCGTTGTTTTCAAAAAGCACATTCCCACCTCGAATCGTCGTCACGAACAGATCCGCATCGCCATCATTATCGACATCTCCAAATGCTGCAGAAACTGAAATCCGGTCCGCAACCGCAACACCAGCTCTTTCAGTAATGTCTTCAAATTTTCCACCCCCAAGATTACGCCAGAGTTCGTTGCGTGTCGCCTGGGATGTAAAGTAAAGATCCAGTCTTCCATCCTGGTCAACATCACAAACGCAAACCCCATTTCCATGGTCATAGTGGTTAACCTGAAGCCGCCATCGCTGTTCATCCACAATTTGCGGATCATAGGTAATTCCACTCGCTTGTCGCTCGTCGGAAAACTGAAAATCCACGAAAGACTTGATCTCTTTTTTACTCGCCAACTGGTTGGCTTTCCGGGCTTTCATCCAGTGACTAGTCGCGATATCCGGAGGAGCCGCCAGATGCGTGACGGGTTCATTGCCCGAAAAACGATCTGCATAATAGCCAGGAGGCACAATCTCCGGCAAAACTAGCCCAAATGTTTTTTTGAGTTTTTCCATTCCCAAGGACTCGGATACGTTGAAATAGCCCCGTATCTGCATTTGACGATCGACGATCACAAATCGAGGATCATGAGCAATTGGGCTATCGGTATTGTCCTTGTCTTCAGCAACCGGCAACTTGAACCCTTTTTCACAAAGGTTCCAAATGGCATCTCGTGAGCCCGTCAAAAATTTCCAGTGACTGGAATCCACGTTGTGACTTTCCGCGTAACGGTTGAGCTGCTCCACGGTATCGGTATTCGGGTCAACCGTAATGCTAATCAGCTTGATTCCATCGAGCCCTGGATTATTCGCCTCCTGTTTTTTCAGGAGTTCCTGGAATGCATGCATTGCCTCGGTCTGCCCCGGACAAGTCGACTTGCAAGTCGTGAAAATAAAGTTGGCCACCCAAACCTGTCCTTTGAGTTGCTCAGAGCCATAAGTCGTTCCGGTGTGGTCAGTCAAGCTAAACTCCGGTACGGAACCCAGGACCTTCGCAACTTCAGGAAGGTCAAATTGCTTCTTGCTTACCGATTTCTTAGCGTCCTGGTTTTCCTTAGTGCTTGCTTTATCCTTGGAGTTCTTTTCTCCGTGGTTGTCGTTTTGACAACCGACAACCAACAAGGCTCCAATCACCGTGAAACCCACCAGGATTTTAGATCGATTCAACATCATATCTCCAAATCTTTAATCTCGTGTCTCTTCCGCACGATAACCAACCTTAACGTGTTTTTCGGATTTCGGCGTAAACGAGTCGTCAAACAACGGGTCACTTTCCCCGAAATAGTTTTTTGAACGATCAATGGTGTTCTGCAAATCCTCAATCTCGCCAAAGATAAAACAACCTTGGACCGTTGTGGATTCACTCACATCAAATTCGAAAGGCTGGCCTGTTCGGGATCCGTCACTTTTCCCGTTCTTCCAGAAAATACAATCCCGGTAAACACTGTTTGTGCCCTTGTCATCAACGCCGCTCCAATTCTGGGTAAAAGTGCACCGGGAAACCTCAACCCTAGACTGCGGGAAGACGGACAAGGCACCACAGCCATGTTCGGAATTATAAGACAAGCGAAATGTTTCTGCGATTTCATCCATCCCATAATTGCCGATATTGTTGACGAAAAGACAGTTTTCAATAGTGGCTTTACTATCTTGTAAAACGTCAATTGCTGAGCCCGTCGCCGGGCACCGATTCTCGAAAAATTGACAATTTCGAATCAAAACAGGGGTACTGCACAGCCCATGTTGATCCACCGAAACCCCGGCCCCACAAATGCGAACTTCGTTTTTATAAATTTTCAAATCAAGCAGTTGGGGACACGAATCGCCGTAGATTTTGACGGCCCCACCGTCACTGTAAAAAAACAAGGTCGGCTTCAAACTCTCTGGAAGTCCGGGATCGACCTCTTGGACTCCGTCCTGCAGCATGCGTCCATTGGATCCCGTGATTTCAAATCCTTGGATACTTGTTTCCGGACCAATTCCATGGCCAAAATAGACAACATGGTTCACGATCGCAGGGTAAGAGCGACTCGTGACAATCGCAATTTGCTTATTCGCCGCTGTCAAGATTACTTTCCCGACAGCGATCAACTTGACTCCATTATGTTTACGGTTGAGATGAATAAATGCCTGACCAGGTCGACTTGGCGAATAAGTCCCTTCATGGACTTTAACGATCTTGGTTTCCGATCCTGCAGCAGCATCGATCGCAGCTTGTAAATCGTCACCCGGGCGAACGTGGTAGGCTCCATCCGCCTCGGGATACCGATCTTCAACGGGTGCTTTTCCTGTCGATTTCCCCCTGGTTCCGGGGGCACACGAAAAACTGCTAACCAGCAACAGGCAACAGGCGAATATCAAAGACAGCTTCTGGAACAATTTCAAAATGGATCACTCAAAGGCAATAACGGCGGATACAAAGACTGAAATGGGTGATCGCCCGTCACGACAATCTGTCCCATGAGTGGATCATGGAGGGATTGAAAGCCACACAATGGATCGACCCTCAGATCATAACTCCCAGGATTCACAAAGCGACATTCTAGGAAATGAAATAAGTCGGGCACTGCAATCTCTTTTCTTGGGGTCAAGCATTCCGTCCCATTAACGTTCAAGGGGATTCCCAAGATATAGACGTAGTCTTCACTGGTGATTCGGAATTTTACTTTCTTGTTCGGGGGAACAAACAGCAATCTCTCGGAATAGGAATCATCCGAGGTGTTCCACTGTCCATCGGGCCCGGGATAGCGAAAGTCCCA
>JAZABE010000609.1:0-6373 GCA_036137535.1 Planctomycetota bacterium
AACTGTCTGCAATGGAAATCACCACCATGCCGGCTTGGATGATACCCAAGTAAATCGCTATCGAATCAAAACTCATCGGCATCACGACACCCACTCGGTCACCAACAGTCAACCCTGCCTCCGCCAATGCATTGGAAACTTGGTTGACCTTCAATCTCAATTCACCATATGAATGAAAATCTAGCCGTCCTTTGGAAGCACCGGAGATGACAGCAACCTGATCATCCGATGTCTGAAAACAGCTTTCCACGATATTCAGCCGGGCACCGGGAAGGAGCTCTGGCGATTGCACACCATCGCGAAGGTCAAAAATACTTTCAGGTTCTTCATAAAAAGCGATACCGAGTTCCTCAATCGCCATTTCCCAAAAATCTTCGCGACGAGTCTTTGACCAATGGTGGAACCCCTGCACATGGTCCAGATCCAACTCACCCATCCATCTAAAAATATTGGACTGGGTCACTCGCTGGGAACTGGGCGACCAACACGGCTGAGTTCCGTGGCTTGCATCCCAATTTTTGTAGATTTCCTTCCAGGCATTTTGGCACGCTTCCAATGGAAAGCATTGTTCTCGATGCAGCTCGATGAACTGCCGCCACCACTCGTCCGGATTGACAGGATGTTCCCGCCCAGTCAAGAAAAATTCCTGCAGCGTTTCCTTCGATTGGTGTTCATCCCCAGTCATGATCAGTAGCTGCCTTTCATGGTAACTATTTGACCCCGGGGCGTTCTATGTGAAACCGATCGCGAGTCGTTGAATACGCCGATCCACCAAGCCGTCCCACGTTATCCAGTTTTTGCGGATCGACTCTCCCACGGTCATCCAGAACCTCATCCTGAATATGCAGGTGTTTAATTTTTCCAATCACTAGATTGGCTGCAAGTGGCCCCTCGCCAACATTGACAATTTGAATCAATTCACATTCAAAATTGGCAGAGGATTCAGCAACTCGAAAAGGTTGGACGGTGCGGGATTCCAGCTGAGTTAAACCGGCAATGTCAAATTCGTCTTCTGCGTAACCGTAATCCCCGGCAGTCAGGTTCATTTTTTCAGCAATCCCTCGAGAAACCGTATTGATCACAAACTCACCATTTTGCTCGATATTGAGAACAGTATCCTTCTTGGTCCCATCTGGGCGATTGACTGGCGAAAAAACAACACTGGGAGGAGATGACGAGATCCCATTAAAAAAACTATACGGTGCGAGATTTGAAATTCCGTCGTCTGAAATCGTCGAAACCCAGGCGATTGGTCGTGGTGTGATCAAACTCACCATGCGAAAGTAAAAATCACGTGAGGATTCTGTAGCTGGGTCAATTTCCATGAGCCGATTCCGGGTAAAACATTTTTTGTAACGACTGCCAGTAAAAAAGAGAACCCTCGTTTGACTTGTCCGCCTGATTTTCCCTCTCGAGACAGATAAAACATTGCCATCGGTGTTGCCGGGTTGAACGACTGCAAGACTGTCAGCTTTCAAAACGAAATGCCGCTTTCATACATCCGTCTTTTCGATTGCTAAAAACATCATAGGCCTTAACGGATTCTGAAAGGCCAAACTCATGAGTTAACAGTTTCTCTGCTGCAGCCGCGTAACTGACGGGGCTTGCCGACAATTTCTCCATGTAATGTCGAGCCGGACATCGACCCGTACGGTAAACAATATTCTTGTCATATGCATCCACTGGAGAAAATCCAAAATGGGGTGTGCAGTGACATCCAACCGTACTGAGAATGCCGCCCGGTCGAATCGAGCGAAACGCGAAAGACTGAGCCGGCAAAAGACCGACCAACTCCATTACCCCATCCACTCCGCGAGAATTCGTGGCAACGTTAATTTCATTGGTCGCTGCTTGTTCAGTTGCAACCGGAATCGCCCCGAACTGTTCAGCTTGTTTGCGGCGATCCGCGACAGGGTCCAAAGCGAAGACCTTGCGCGCTCCCCGCTCGATGGCCGCCAGAATGGTTAACAGACCGACGGTACCACAACCAATCACCAGATAAACACCATCCGGATGAACCTCTGCCATTTCAGCGCAATAAACCCCGGTACTCAAATTGTCCCCCAGCAAAAGCCCTAGGTGATCCGAGGTATCAGCATTCAGTTTTTTCAGTGTCCCGTTGGCATCGGGCACCAGCACAAACTCTGCCTGCCCACCATGAAGCCCTTCACCATGATGGCGCCATCCAAACAACTGGCTCTTTTCACACCTAGATGTCAAGCCAAGATCGCAATAGAAACAAACGCCACAATTGGTTGTAAAAGGACAGCAAACCCGATCACCCACCGAAACGCTGGTCACTTCTGAACCCGTTTCAATTACCAAACCAACGAATTCATGCCCCATAACCGTACCGGGATCAAGACCGGTTTCGCGCCCCAAAAAAGGATGGAGATCAGAACCACAAAGTCCTGCCAGCAAAACCTTCACAATGGCTTGGTCTGGTGAACTTAACTCCGGATCGTCCATGGTTTCAAATTGGACTCGTTCGACCCCTGTAAAACAGCAACCCTGCATCGGTTTAACCTGGCTGATACGTTCTTCGTGATACGACTATTTCCGTTGGTTGGCCTAAAACTCGAATTTTACGACGGATTCACCAGAGAATTTCCGAAAACCAAGGTTTGCGATTTGAAAGCCGGTTTTCGATCTGGCTTCAATTTTGACGGCACGAGTTTCACAAGCGGCCAATTCTACTTATACTTTTTTAGAGTCATGATCGCTATCATGTTTCCGATCAGCAATCGTAAATTTTTTGGGTTGCTTGTGTCTTTTTCAACAGGAATCAACTTGGCCAAATACGTTTGTCGATTTGGAGTAATGCGTTCCCTTGGAGTTTTTACTTCAAAAGCCAATGAACACCACCTCCGTGGGCACCGGGTGATCCTACGGACCAATCGCGGTCTTGAAGCAGGAGAAGTCTTAGTCGAAGCCACGGATGCCATACTCAAACAAATGGAATCCCCGCTTTACGGTCATTTATTACGTAAAATGTCTGACGAAGATGAAGCCCATGTTGCGATGATTCAAGCAAAACAGCTCGACCAGATGACACTCTGCAAGAAGATCATTAAAAATCACAAGATCGACATGAAGCTCGTCGATATCGAGCATCTCTTTGGGGGCGAAAAACTGATTGTCTATTACGTTGCCGATGAGCGAATCGACTTTCGTGAACTGGTCAAGGTCTTTGCAAGTGAATTCAAAACCAAAATCGAAATGCGACAAATAGGTGTACGTGACGAAGCCAAGCTACTGGCAGACTACGGGGATTGTGGAAAAATCGTTTGCTGCAATTCCCATCTAACATCCATGCCACCTGTCTCCATGCAAATGGCAAAAGTTCAACGTGCAAACCTCGACCCCAACAAAATTTCAGGCCGCTGCGGAAGACTTAAATGTTGCCTGCGTTACGAATTTGAGACATACGAAGAACTCCAAAAAGACCTGCCAGCGATTGGGTCCGAAATCGAAACTCGTAATGGCAACGGGAAAGTCATCAACCTCGAAACGCTGACCGGACAATTAATGGTCTTGCTTGAAGATAAAAGACGGATTCTGATTGACGCTTCTGATGTTGTGTCAGTCATCAAAGTTGGCCAAGGACCCCTATAAAATCATGTCTGACGACGCGTTTGCGATATACACACTATTAAAAGAAGACAAGCGTTACGGTGTTGAAGCTTACACCTTTGTCCGTGATGCGTTGGCCTACGCACAGGACATTCTGCGGATGGGTCAAGAATCCGATGTTGAACCAACACTCGATTTGGATAGTGAAAAAGCAACACCCGAACGCCACCTCTCTGGCCAGGATTTGTGCGAAGCAATCCGTCAATATTCGATCGATCAATTTGGATACATGGCTCGAATCGTATTAAAGAACTGGGGAATCCACTCAACCGCTGACATTGGAAATATCGTCTACAATCTGATCAGTATTGGCTGGATGAAAAAATCAGATGAGGACCGACGAGATCATTTTGATAATGTTTTTGATTTCGAAGAAGCCTTCGAAAAGACCTTCCAATTCACTCAATCGCTTTAATCAAATTCGGCACTGCCTCATCCGATCATCGAAACCCATGAAACCAATCAAAGGCCCGTCCACGCCCAATCGTTCAAATTCTCGCCAAGCAATTCAGAAACAGGTCAAAACAAAAAAGCGTGTCGAGGACCAATCGGAAGCAAGCCACCTTGCAGGCAACCAAGTCAGCGAAGGCATGAATCCACCGTCAAGGCACCCCAAAGTACTGATCGCCAGCGCAATTGGCTTGGTCGGCTGGCTCGGTTACCTGAGTTACATTGCATTCTTTTGAATCAACCCATAGGGCTGCCCAGACACACGGGCGCCCATTTTTAAATCAAATTTTCAATCGCTCAAGGCAGACATTTACAACAACGTGGATAATCGCTGGAACGGGGATCCGTCCAACGGCTAACAACGAAGGACTGAACTCGAAACATGAATGCTCTCACAAAAGCACTATTGGTCAGCTGGTTTTCACTTGCCCTGTCAGGTTGCCAACAGTTCAGCGTACAAAGCCAACTGGAAAAATATGCGGAACAACAACGGGAAGATAAAAAAATACCCCGCAAAATCACAAACACCCTCACTCTGATCGATATCCAAACCGGCGACAAAGAATTGATCCAAATTTTCACGATCAAGGGACCAAAGGGTAAAATCCACAAAAAAATTGAGAACTTGGAATCAGACATACTGACGGAACTCAAGAAAAACAAATCTCAAATTAAACAACTGAGCGACTACAAGATTATGATGACTTTCAAGTACCTCCATGATCCCAGCAACGAAGTCCTCCACGTTTTCCAAGTCAAACCCTGGAGCGATTTATAAATCGACAGATCACTCGACCGGTGGCATTGGAGGCAAAAGGGGAGTTGCTGGAGAGGCAGCCTGCAGGCAACCCAAAAACTAACCAAATCGATATCGAAATCCGAATTTGGCAAAGCCACCCACGTCATTCAACGGTTCCAATCGTGACATCCGAATCGTCGATCCATCAATCCAGAGGTATGGCCCTGTTTTCCTTTGCAAATCATCGTGGAAAATGAGTTCGTTTTGCGATAAACTAGAATTGATTGGACCATAGCCTCCCACCTAGTTCTGACATGAATACTCGCCCCTTATTGTCTTTTAGCGTTTGTGTTTTTCTGCTGTTCAGCAGTCCCCCACCGTTTGCTCGTGCCCAAGAAGACAATCCAGAGAGCTCCGTAAGCTACTACCAACAAATCCGACCGATTTTTCAAGCCAAGTGTCAAGGATGTCATCAACCGGCCAAACAAGGCGGAGAGTACATTATGACCGACTTCGCAGCATTGCTCTCAGGAGGAGAAACCGGCTCCAAGGCGATCGTGCCAGGTAAGCCTGGAGACAGTTATCTAATGGAGTTGATCACTCCTGAGGATGGGACTGCGGACATGCCCAAGAATGACAAGCCCCTTGCTCGCCCAGAAATCGAATTGGTCAGGAAGTGGATCCAAGAAGGTGCCAAAAATGACACTCCCAAAAATACCACTACCAACTACGACATGGACCATCCACCGGTCTATCAAACCGCTCCCCAAATTACCAGCGTTCATCACTCTCCGGATGGCAGCTTGCTTGCGGTCTCTGGCTACCATGAAGTCCTGGTCCTTGAGACCAAAAGCTGGTCGCTCAAACATCGATTGGTAGGCCTGTCAGAACGAATCGAATCATCGATTTTTTCTCCCGATGGAAAACAACTGGCGGTTGCCGGTGGATCGCCTGGGCGTCGTGGAGAAATCCAAATTTGGAACATGGAAAAGAAAAAACTCTACCTCTCCAAAGATGTCCTTTATGACACTTTGTATGGCGCCAGTTGGTCGCCGGATGGCAAACTGGTCGCTTTTGGATGCCCCGACAATACGGTGCGTGCCATTAACGTAGACACTGGAAAACAGGTTTTGTTCAACGGCACTCACAATGGCTGGGTGATGGACACGACCTTTGGATTAAAAGCCGAACACGTTGTCTCTGTCAGTCGAGACATGAGTGTTAAATTAATCGAATTCAAAACGCAACGTTTCATGGACAACATCACGAGCATTACACCGGGAGCCCTCAAAGGAGGACTTTACGCAATCGATCGTCACCCGACCAAAAACGAAATTGCCTGCGGTGGAGCTGATGGTGTCCCCAAAATCTACCAAATGATCCGCAACAAAAAGCGCGTGATTGGCGACGACCACAACCTGATCCGAAAATTCGGTTCGTTAATCGGTCGTGTCTACGATGTGAAATACAACTTCGATGCAAGCCAACTGGTCGCTTGCAGCAGCCTTGATGGAAAAGGGCAGCTCAAAGCCTTCAATGTTGCAGATGGCA
>JAZABE010000610.1:0-2231 GCA_036137535.1 Planctomycetota bacterium
GAATCATCGCCGAGTAAAAGTTGGTGTCTTCGATCGCTAACGCAGCCTGGTGACCAATCGCGATCATTAGTTTCAGGTGTTCATTGGTCAGCTTAGAGTGGTTTGCAAGGTCTGCTATTTTTCCTGGGGGGGTCCGAGTGTCGACGTAAATCACGCCCTGGGTTCCATAGCGACCTTGCATGGGAGCGCAAATGGCCTCAGAGACACCCATGTCGACGATGCTCTCCTGTGAGTCCCAGCGATTGTCGTTGATGGCGTCACTCGTCAGTACACCCTCTTGGTTTTGTACGACATAATCGACGATCGATCGACTGATCTCCAAGTGGCCGGTATCTTGGTTGCCCTGTTTGGAACGGGTGATCCGGGGGATCATTTCATCAGATTCGGGATCCTGTAACAGGATGCAGCCACGATCGGGCCCAATCGCCTCAAAAATCATTTGCATCAATTTGTCGATCAGCTGGTCGATGTCCAAGGTTTGGCTGACCGCCAATGCCGTTTGGTAAACCAGGTCCAAGTTTTCGTTTTCAAGTTGCCCTGGTGTGTCACCCAGTAATTTGCGTGCGGATTGGACACCGTCGGCAACCATTGAACTGACGATTCGCGAAGCCGATTCAGGTAAAGGCGTTTGCACGATTCTGACGAGATCGGAATGCTGGAGATTGCGAGAACTGTTGCTTTGAGTAAACAACAGAACGGTTTTTCCGATTTTCAGACGGTCACCGTTACGCAGTGTGTGCGAGACAATTTTTCGATTGTTCACAAATGTCCCGTTTGAACTCTGCTGGTCGCGGACTTCATATTGTTGGGCACTGGTTTTGATGATTTTCGCATGGTGGCGGGAGGCTTCGCGATCATTAACGACGATCGAATTTTGGCTGTCCCGTCCGAGCTGCAACAAATCTTGCGAAAGTTCAAACTTTCGGCCCTGGTCCAAACCCTTGATGACGAACAGTGATGACAAACCAAGATTCCTTGAAACCGTTCTAGAGTAAGACTAATTCAGACGATGACCGGGCGATCGGTTAAACAATGATAACGATTTAATAGGTCGCTAATCCATGGTAGGAATAAAAATTTAGAAAAGAAGCGAGGGCAAAATTTACCCAGTTGGTACAGAAAGAAAACTAGGCAATACAGAAAAAAAACGACCGAACGGTCGGTCGTTTTTAATTCTCAGGGGTTTCCAAGCTGAACCAGCTTTGGTAGCGGTTTATTCGCTAGGGGGCCGTCAGGCTTCTGCCGTCCCATGGTCTTGTTCAGGAGCCTCCTTAAGGCTTCCATCCTCTGCGATTTCGAGGACTTTATAACCCCCTGATGATTTGAAGTAAATCATCAGGATGAGAAAACCAACTGCCATGATTGCGGGAACAAAAGCGGTGAGTGTTAAAGCTCGCCTGCCCCCGTAATTGTTAGCCTGCTTGACCTTGGGCACATCTTCGTTTGCCAAGGGGATTAGTTGGGCAACTTTGGCCTGCAGTTTTTCCTGAGCGGCCTTTTGCTCGCCTTCTGCTGGATACTTTTTGATCAAATCCTCCGGGCTTAGGACGAGTTCAGCCTTAAAGGCTTCTGGGTCTGTTCTCGCCAGCTCATCGAGTTTTGGCGACAATAATTTGTAATAGCCCGAGAGATCCAGCTCCTTGCTGTCATCAACTGGTTTGGTGCCGTTGGCAGTGGCCACCAGGTTGGCTGCCAAGGGTCGATACTTTGGCAGAAACAGGTAGCCTTTGTCCTCTTCTGACTGGTACCGTTTGAAAGTCTCCGGTGCGATTTCAGCAAGATTCGCAGAAGCATTGGAGGCTTGTTTGTAACCAATGGCTTCACCTGCGATTAATCCGACCGTCAACATGCCGGCTGCACCCAGTGCCCCCATCGCAACGGAGCCACTTTGTGGATAACGCTCACCAGCAACACCGAGCATGGTTGGCCAGAAGAATGCCTTGCCGAGGCTGTAAAAAGTAGCCGCAACGAAAATGATGAATACCGAAGTGATTTCAGTTCCCAACCAGAACAGTCCCAGGCAACCAACTACGGAACTGGCAAACAGCAAGCCGATGGGGTTGATTTTGTGAACAATGGGACCGGCGAAAAATCGCAGGATGAACATCAGGAACGAGGTGTAAACAAGGATCAGGATGGAGTTGGGCAACAGGTTTTCCATTAACTTGGTTGTCCAGGAATCTACGCCCAATTCGACATAGCCGATACAGGCATGTAGCAAAATCAAGACA
>JAZABE010000611.1:0-4499 GCA_036137535.1 Planctomycetota bacterium
GGTGGTATCGGTCACATAGGCGATTCGTTTTCCATCCTGTTCCACCAAGAAGCCGATCGAACCGCCGGGGTGCTTGAGGGGAAATGGGGTCACGCGGGTGTGACGGTCGAGTTCAAAGGTACTGCCTACGGCCCGGGGGCCTTCGAGAGGACAATAGCTTATGGGAAGTTCTGCCGGGAAAATCAACTCATTCAGCAAGTGGTTTTTGATCGCTTCGAGTTTTTCGGGTTCCCCGTAAACGCTGGATTCCTTTAAACCGGTTTGGTGGGCAATGTCAAATAAAAAGGTCAGTCCTAGGCAATGGTCGAGGTGGGCGTGGCTGAGGAAAATATTCAGTTCAGCGGTCTGCAGTAGGTCGCGGGCGCGGAATAAACCCGTTCCTGCATCCAGAACTAATCCAAGTTCGGGAAACAGGATCGAAGCCGTTTGTCGGCGGTTATTGGGATGATATCCAGTGGTTCCCAGGAAAATAAATTTCATCAAGGAAAGGCTTGAAAAGGTGTGGATTGATTTTGAATAGCATTGGTTCCGACGGGTTGATTTCGGGTCAACGAGATGATTACTGAGTCAACCGTTTTGAACCCCGCGGATCGCTTGTTTGCGTTCAAGATTAACCTGTTTTTTGGGTGGCGAAAACATGCGACAACCCTATTTCTTTTTATTTAACTGGTCGTTTCGTTCAACTTGGACTGGATTTGTGATAAATCCGGTTTCTAATTCTCGGTCGGGTTGGACAAGTTGATTCAACAGCGATAACCTAAACGTTCCGTAAAAGGGCAAGGCGGGGATCCCGCCCTGGAGGCACTGGCCCGGTATCTACTGTGAAAACGCTAATGGTCAATAGAGGGAATTCATGAATCGATTTTTGAGACAGGCTTCGGTCCTGATGCTTTTTGTTGCTTTTTGTTCAACATTAAACGCACAAGAAGATCCAGTCGCGAAGAAAAAAGTAGAAAAAAAATCTGCTAGAAAGCAGGAAAAAAAAGAGGATCAAAAACCCGTTAAGGGCTATGGCTTTAAGATCGAGAAAAGTATTGAACACACCAGTGTCAAAAACCAGGATAAAACCGGGACGTGTTGGTGTTTTGCCGGGTCCTCTTTCCTAGAAAGCGAACTGATCCGTATGGGAAAAGGTCAGCATAATCTCTCGGAAATGTTTACCGTCAAAAATGTCTACAAGGACAAGGCGATGAACTACGTGCTTCGAAGTGGCAAGGCGAACTTCGGGCAGGGAGCCTTGGCCCATGATTTTATCAATACTGTGGGACGACATGGAATCATTCCCCAGGAGTATTTCACCGGACTCGATCCGGGGGTGAAATCTCACGATCATTCCGAGATGGAGGCGGTCCTCAAGGCAGTCCTGGAGGGTATCGTAAAGCAGAAAAAACTAACTCCTAAATGGAAGCAGGCCTTTGACAAAATTTTGGATGTCTATATCGGTGAGTCTCCCAGTTCATTTAATTACCAAGGCAAAAACTACACGCCCCAACAGCTTGCCAAGGAATTTGAATTCAATGCCAAAGACTACGTGAATTTGACTTCCTACACCCACCATCCCTTTTACGAAGATTTTGTCTTGGAGATTCCCGACAATAATTCCAATGGTTCTTTTCACAACCTTCCAATCGATGAATTGGTGAGCGTGATTGATCACGCGATCGAAAATGGTTTCTCCGTGGCTTGGGATGGTGATGTGAGCGAAGTGGGTTTTCAGTCCCGGAAAGGGATGGCGATTTTGCCAGAAAATTCCCGCCGACCTGATCTTTACGATCAGCCCGGCAAAGAAAAGAAGGTCACCCAGGAAATGAGACAGGAAACGTTTCTCAGTTATTCCACGACCGATGACCACCTGATGCATCTGGTCGGGATTTCGCGGGACAAGTCCGGGAACAAATATTATGTGATCAAAAACTCCTGGGGAGAAATCGGCCCTCACAAGGGATTTCTTCATATGTCAGAAGCATACGTTCGCCTGAAAACTGTCGCTATCATGGTTCATAAAAACGGGGTTCCTCCGAAAAAAGAGCAGTCGCAGTGACCCGGCGTTCCTCACGTTTCGGCTTAGTCTTTGACGCAGGAAATCAGGAAAGAAGGATTCACTGCGTCGAACCGAAGTGAATCAAATTGCAGGTTTCCCCGGGAGAAATTGAGCAAGCTGATCTCGGGTTGATAGCCTTGTCGGTGGAATCCGTAATAGAGGTCGTTGGCGCGAGTCATTCCGGCAACGTGCAGAACCATTGTGCCCCCGGTGGCTAATTGTTCAAATGCCTGAGTAGAGATTTCCCCCACGGATCTCCCGGTGCCTCCGATGAAAATCGCGTCGGGTTTCGGCAATTCCTGCCAGGCGTGCGGAGCTTGTCCATGAACTGGGTAGACGTTGGAAATCTGGAACCTTGTTGCGTTGGCTTGAAGTAGGTTAAAGTCGTCTTGGTCCATTTCGATCGCATACACTTTTCCCGAACTGCAGAGCCGGGCCGCTTCAATCGCGAGGCTACCGGAACCGGCGCCGACATCCCAGACAATGCTGTTGGACTGCAGTCCCATTGAGCCCAGGGCGATGCAACGAACTTCGGCAGGGGTTAGTAATCCGCGTTTGGGTTGCGACTGAAGGAAATATTCATCCGCATTTCCAAAAAGTTTCAAACCAGAACCGATTGCTGGAATTTCAGGGCGGGAATCGGCGCGGATCAGGATTAAGACGTTCAGGGACTCAAATTCAAGGTCACACAGTTCAGTTAAACTGCATTCGGTGATTCTTTCTTTGGGCGAGGCGATGTCTTCGCAGACATAAGCTCGGAAGTAATCGGCTCTCTGCTCGAGAAGCATTCGAGCGACGTTGGCGGGAGTCACCTCCGTGGTTGTGAACAGGCCAACTTTTTCTGCAAAACGGATCCGGTCGAAGAGGGTTTCCAGTGGTCTCGAGGATAAATCGGAAAAGAACGCATCGTCCCAGGTTTCCCGGATTCGGGCAAAGGCCAGCTGCATCATGCTGACGTGGGGAATGATTTCAAAATCGTCTTTTCCGAGGGCGTCGCACAGGTAACGGGTGGTGCCGAAAAAAAGGGGATCACCGGGTGAAAGAATGATGGTTTTTTGGTCCCGGTTTTTCCGGATGAACGTGATGAGGTCATCCAGATCATCTTCGAGTGGAACCAGTTGGGCACCGGGGTGTTGGATTTGCTGGAGGGTAGTCGGCCCGGCGATGATGATTTCTGCGGACTCCAGGATCGTTTGGCAGTATTCGGTTAAGCCACTGGGTCCCTCGTCGCCAATTCCGAGGATGAATATCTTTTGCATGGTTTGTTGGCCTGTTTGGAATTCTGGATACGAACTGGATTAACTCGATTTGGCCGTAACTCGTTGTTGTGGATGGATAATTAAGTCGAAAGAATGTATTATTGGCAGTTTAGTGTTTCGTGTTGAGATCGCAACGCCGAGGCGGTTTTCGTCTAGCCCGAACGGGTAATGTTCCAAGGAGTTTTCATGAGTCGTTTTTCACTGGTCATGGTTTTTGCCTTTTGTTCATTCTTACTCTCCGGGGGAGGTTGTGACACGGGGGGATCCCCTCAAGTCAAAGGTGGTTCAACCGCGGAAGCGGCGCCCGGGGTTATTATGCTTCGTTATACGACCGGGAGTGAATCGACTGGACAACGGGAACGTGGGTTTTTGGAAACCTTGCAAAAGGAATACCCGCAAATTCATATCCTGTCATCGGATCAATACGCAGAATTAACCCTCTCGTCTTCTTTGACCAAGGCGACCGACCTGTTGACCAAATACGGGGACCGGGTCCAAGGGATTTTTGCGGTTTGTGAACCCAATGCCCATGGAACGTTGAATGCCCTGGAAGAAAAGAAATTGACAGATAAGGTCAAGTTTGTCGGATTTGATCCAAACTCGTCTATGGTCAGTGCCATGGCGGAAAATAAAATGCAGGGGATCGTCCTGCAAGATCCGGTGCAAATGGGGTACTTGGCAGTGAAGACAATGGTAGAACACTTGGATGGAAAAAAAGTCGACAAGAGAATTTCGACGGGTGAATACGTTGCGACGCCGGAAAACATGAACGGCGAACAGATGAAACAATTGTTGGCCCCTCAGCAGACGGACACCTCACCCGTGGTGAAAGATCCGAAGTACAGAATTGCCGTGATTCCCAAGGGAACGACTCACGAATTTTGGAAGTCAGTCCACTTTGGAGCGGCCAAAGCGGCCAAAGAATTTGGAAATGTTGAAGTGCTCTACCGGGGCCCGAGCAAAGAGGGGAATACGGAATCGCAGATTAACCTGGTCCAAGATATGGTCGCCAAGAAAGTGCATGGTATTTGCCTGGCTCCTAATGATTCGTCCGCCTTGGTCACGCCGGTGGAAGAATCAAAGAAAAAGGGGATTCCGGTTGTGATTTTCGATAGTGGTTTGCAAGGAGACAAGGAAAACTACGTGAGTTATGTTGCCACTGACAATTACAACGGCGGCGCCCTGGCCGCCCATTGTCT
>JAZABE010000612.1:0-1035 GCA_036137535.1 Planctomycetota bacterium
TCGATCGCATTTTCTTTATCCCGCTGTGCCGAACCCAAACCGGTAACCAGGAAAGACTCGTTAGCTACCGAAGGGTGTCTCGTAAAAAACTCATTGCATTTTTCCCGGTAAGCGACGTCATCAAATGTCAGCTTGTAGCCACTTGCTAAATTTTGATCGAGTATCCAGCTTAATGCTATCGCCGACTGTCGCCGTACTGTCAATTGGTATCGCCGGCGGGGCCCAAACAACAACAATGGCAACTTCACGACGTTTAGATGATCGGCCATGAGCTCCGGATACATCCGGTAAATGGATTTCCAGATAAACGTCTCCAGCTTGCGGATTGGAATATCCTGCGCAACGGCCCCCCCCGGATGCGCATTTAACAGAGATTTCAGTATTCTCACAAACTGTCTCTGCCCCAGCCCTGGAGAAATCCGTGTTCTGTGCGGCCCTCGCGCAAGAACAATACCGACTGGGTCCTTATCTTCAATGAGGAGCAGGGTAATCGATCCGATCACTGAAGCCATTGCATCAAATGGAGCCGGTCCTGGCCGCCCCCAGAACTGGTAATCTGACAGGTCTGCCAGGATCGTAGTCCGGATCGGAACTTCACTTTCATACTCACAGGTCATCAGCTTTCCGGTTCTTGCGGTAGCTTTCCAGGCAATTGAACGGGGGGGGTCGCCCACTTGGTATTCACGCAGTCCCAGCAATTCAGAGCTGATTCCCGATTTCCGAAACCGGTGATGCCCGGACAACAACTGAAGATTATCTCGCTTAACCCGTTCAGCAGTCGTCTGGGGCTGAAGGATCCTCGGCAAGAGGGTCAATTCCTGCCGAAAAGGTGAGAATTTTTGCAGCCTGAAGAATCCATACTTGTCAGTAATCGTCACCTGAATTCCGGGAAAAGCGACTTGCCCGGTCACTGTTGAAACAATCTTGTATTTCCAATGCATCTGGGTCTGAAATTGCAAATCAACAATTGCCGGCCACCGGTCATCACTTTGAATTCCCCTGGGCATTAGATCTTGCACAAAAACCCGCAGTCCC
>JAZABE010000613.1:0-2598 GCA_036137535.1 Planctomycetota bacterium
GCAAAATTGGCCACAGGGATTAAACGATTTGAACTCCCTAAGGATTACAACTTTATCAAAATCTACGAGGACATTGTCGAAAACCCTGCAACCGGTCATGCCGAAAATGCCTTGACGCAGTTAGCACAGATTCACGAAGACCGAAGGCAATATGTTAAGGCGGCCCAGTACTGGCAACAAAACATTGAAACTTATGGTCCGGGCAATAAAGCCTGGAAACAAAAACGCCTCGACCAGATCGTCCAAAACTGGGGACGATTTGAAGGCAGTAGAAACGTTCCCGCCGGTGCACCCGCGGTCCTTGATTACCGGTACCGGAACGGAACCAGTATTGCATTGACTGCTGAACGCATCGATCTGAATTCTCTGGTGAAAGATGCAATTGAACACGTCAATTCCAAGCCCGGAAGAATCGACTGGAATCGGGTCAATGTCACGAATATCGGTTATCGATTGATCGAGGGCGACGGTGCCAAATACATCAAGGAGGTGGTGGCCAACTGGGACAAACAGGTCAAACCCCGCAAAGATCACTATGACAGCCGAGTGACGATCAAGGCCCCTTTCAAAGAAGCAGGGGCCTACCTGATCACGGCAAAAATGATGGGAGGCAACACCAGTAAAATTGTCTTGTGGATATCCGACACTGTGATTGTGCGGAAACCGATGTCCGACAAAAGCCTTTACTTCGTCGCCGATGCAGTCACCGGCAAACCGGTTCCGGCGGCAACCGTAAAATTTTTCGGTTACAAACAGGTCTACAAACCGAAAACAGTCAACGGACGGCGTATCCGCAACTACGAAATTGAAACCCGGGAGTTCACCAGCACCACTGACAAAAACGGGCAGGTCGTTGTGCCCAAGTCCAAACTGGAATCACAGTTTCAATGGCTCGTTCAAGCAACCACCGAATCCGGTCGCAACGCTTTTTACGGATTCCAGGGAATCTGGCATGGCAGGATGCATGACCAGATCTACAACCAGGTCAAAACATTCGTGGTCACCGACCGCCCGGTTTACCGGCCTAATCAGAAAGTCCAATTTAAAATTTGGTCGCGACATGCCCAGTATGACAAGGAAAACATTTCCCAATTCGCAGGCGCCACGATCTCCTATAAAATCCTTAATCCCAAGGGGGAAACGCTGGCAACCCAAAGCCTGAAAGCCAATCAATACGGCGGGATCAACGGGGAATTCAGCATTCCCTCTGATGCCATGCTTGGACAATACACGATCCGTTGTAACAACGGGGCGATTGGCGGCAACACCTTTCGCATCGAAGAATACAAAAAACCGGAATTTGAAGTTTCCGTCGAAGCACCCACGGAACCTGTCCAACTCGGTGACAAAATCAAGGCCACTATCAAGGCCGATTACTTCTTTGGCGGCCCGGTCACCAATGCAACCGTCAAGTACACGATCACCCGTCAGGAACATACCGAAAAGTGGTTTCCCACCGCGACTTGGGATTGGTGCTACGGCCCTGGCTATTGGTGGTTTGGCTATGACACTCCCTGGTTTCCCGGTTTTCGGGGCTGGTGCGGATGCTTTCGACCCGGGCCCTGGTGGCACCACCAATCCATCAATCCACCGGAAGTCGTTGCCGTTCGTGAAGTTCAAATTGGCGATCAGGGAACGATCGAGGTCGAAATCGACACAGCAATTGCCAAAGAACTTCACGGCAACCAGAACCATCAGTATTCCATCTCTGCTGAAGTTCGGGATTCTTCTCGCAGAACAATTATTGGCAGCGGCCAAGTGTTAGTCGCCCAAAAACCATTCAAGATTTTCACTTGGTTAAACCGCGGTTATTACCAGACTGGAGATGTCGTCAGGGCAAATTTCAAAGCTCAAACGCTGGACAAGAAGCCGGTTCAAGGCAAAGGTGTTTTGAAATTATTCAAGGTTTCGTATGACGAGAACCAGCAGCCGGTGGAAAAGGAAGTCGCTTCCTGGAAAATCGACACCAACGAAGAGGGAACCGCTACCCAGCAGGCGAGACCTACGCAGCCAGGGCAATATCGATTCGCCTACACCCTGACTGACTCGGCAAACCACCGCATTGAAGGGGGTTACGTGTTCACGGTGATCGGTGAACGATTCACTAGTTCCCGCTACCGATTCAACGACCTGGAGTTGATTCCTGAAAAGCGCGAATACCAACCCGGTGAAACGGTCAAACTCCAGTTGAACACCAATCAAAAAGATGGATCGGTCCTATTATTCGTTCGTCCTGCCAATGGAATTTACCTGCCACCACGACTGCTGAAACTTGAAGGAAAGAGCACTGTGATTGAGTTGGAGGTCAACAAAAAAGACATGCCAAACTTTTACGTCGAAGCCCTTACCGTGGCCAACGGCAACGTCTTCAACGAAACCAAGGAGATCGTAGTCCCTCCGGAAAAGCGAATTCTGAATGTAGAAGTCAAACCTTCCAACGGCCATTACCGACCTGGTCAAAAAGCCAAAGTGCAGGTGCACGTGACCGATCATACCGGAGAGAACTTTGTCGGCGACCTGGCGTTGTCCGTTTACGACAAGTCTGTCGAGTACATTTCGGGTGGGTCCAACACCCCAGAAATCAAGGATTTTTTCTGG
>JAZABE010000614.1:0-1597 GCA_036137535.1 Planctomycetota bacterium
AATTTTAAGCCACGTCACAAAACCGAGAGGCTGGGTGTCGGCGTCATCGGTCTACGCTACCAAGGCTCCGTTGACGCCCACAAAGCCCAACTGTACGGCGATGTAGTCGCGGTTTGCGATGTGGACAAAAACATCAGAGACCAAGGCAAAGCCGCCTTTGGCAGTACACCGTTCGCCACCGAACGATACCCTGAATTATTAAAACGCTCTTCCGTGGATGTCGTCATCATTGGAACACCTGATCACTGGCATACTCAAATCGCAATTGATGCGATGCGAGCCGGAAAAGACGTTTACGTTGAAAAACCACTCACCCTAACCGTTGATGAAGGCAAGGTTCTCCGTAAAGTTGCCCGAGAAACGGGGCAGGTTGTGCAAGTGGGTTCTTGGCAACGAAGTGACTCGCGTTTTCGCCTGGCCGTCGAAATGGTTCGCCAAGGCAGGTTGGGGAAACTCCAGCGTGTCGACGTCGTCCTTGGCAAAAACCAACAGGGAGGGCCGTTTGCCAAAGGCAAGCCACCCAAAGGGTTAAACTGGGACCTTTGGCAAGGACAAACTCCAGACGTCGCCTACCAACAAGAACGTTGCCATTATACTTTTCGTTGGTGGCAAGAATATTCCGGGGGACAAATGACCGATTGGGGCGCTCATCACCTGGATATTGCCCAATGGGCCATCAATGACTTCCCGGTGGAAATCACCGCAACGGCGAGTTACCCCGACATTGTCGACGGGTTCAATGTGCCCACTCATTTCCAAGCAAACTATCGATATGGCAACGGCGTTCAAATGACTGTTTCCGATACAGGCCGAAACGGTATTTTATTAACGGGCGATCAGGGCAGAATTTTTGTTAACCGCGGCACGCTTTCCGGAAAACCCGTTGAAGATTTGGCAAACCGGCCATTGCCTCGTGAAAACTTCAATTGCTACTCCCAAGACAACCTAAACCGACCGCCCCGGGCTGGAAAACTCGACGCAATTGTCAACCATATGGGCAATTTTTTTGATTGCGTTCAATCGCGAAAACAACCGGTTTCCGATCTGGAAAGCCAGCACCGCAGCGTTACCACCTGCCATCTTGGGAACATCGCGATGCAACTGGGTCGCAAGTTGACCTGGAACCCGAAAGCCGAGTCGTTTGGAGAGGACCAGGCGGCTAACGCACTCATGAGCCGAGAACAACGCCAAGGATTTACAATAGGTTAAGAAACATGAAATCCAACCCATTCAACCGGCGTCGGTTTACGCTAACTACAGCCGGCTTAGCCTCAACCGCCCTGCTCCAAACCCAACAATCGGTTGCAGTCCCTCAGCCCGCATCCAATTACCGGCCTAAGTATATCCTGGGTTCCTGCATGTACGGCTACACCCAGCTTGATGCCCTGTTGCCCGAAGTCAAAAAAACCGGCGCAACCGCCATTGATATTTGGCCCAAGGTGCACGGCAATCAACGTGAACAACTGCAAACACTGGGAGAGGCTCAATTCCAACAAATGCTGAAAGCCCATGACGTTCAACTCGGTTGCATTACACAGTACAAACTGGGACCTTTTGGACTCAAGGACGAGATGAAACTGGCTCAGCGAATGGGCTG
>JAZABE010000615.1:0-3022 GCA_036137535.1 Planctomycetota bacterium
GTCAGGTTTGTTTTCGCCAGGGCTCGTTTTTTGTTTTCCAACGTAACCGCCGACAAATCATCAGAACTGGGATTCGCAAGCTGAAAGCAATTGCCACACCCATGCTTGTAACGGTTACATCCGGCCGAATAGTGGCAGCCACCGGTGAAAGCATTCATGTCATGCAACGTCCAGACCACCGGAATGGCAACCGGAAGAGAACGGAAAAACGTGATGTAATCAAGTAAAAAGGCAACCCAGTGCAAATGGACCAAACCGATATTTTTGGTGTTACCAATCGCAGTCGGTTCGTAGAGCCGGGCGGGTGAAAAGCACTCGTATTCTTTCGGTCGATCTTTTAGGTGTAAATGGTAATGTGTGGCCGCCATTTTGAAGCTCTTGCGACTCATCCGTCGAGGAATCGTTCGCCCCCAAAAAGAGGTCGATGGACAGAAGTGAGCAGCATTGGTTTCGGTCAACTCCTGATCGGACCGACATAAAAATTCCAACTCCCAGTAATCCTGGAAACGACTACCTGTGTATCTGCCTTCTTGATGCAGCCCATCAAAAATAGCTTTGGCAGCCGCGCCGGCACCACCCTTCAAATACGTCGCATAGTGTTGAATTCGTTTCATGCGAATCGATTAATATCTGGGATCTGTCATCAACCAACGTTCGTGCCTGGTAAAACCTCGGCTAGGCGACCTTCCGGCCAAGGTAATCATTTCGATCCATTTCGAGAAACATTGCGTGCAACATTGCTTCGGGACCACGCCCCATAAACAGTAGTTTTGTCCTTTCAAACGCCTGTTCAAACCGATGGTAATGTCGCGGCTCGGCAAAGTCCGTTTTTTCATCTTCCGAAACCGGTTGACGACATTTGTCAATGAAGTCGTCTTTGTCCTGCATGAACCCGTGCAGAATCATCCGCCTGGGATCGATAATGTCTGACCGACATCTCTGCATCGTAGACAGTGAAATTGTTTGGCTGACCTTCAGAGCCCCGGGTTTTTCGAGCACATAAGGATAAACCGCAACATCAAAGACATCATTGCGGGCCTCTTTCGGAATCTCTTTCGCAAAGTGTCGACCGTAACACGCGCCGCCGTTAACATGTTCCGCGATCCATTTTCGCGGTCTTTTCAAGATCCGGTGCTTGTAGACGTCCGGAATGAGGCAACCCATCAAAAGCGGAGTGACTTCACCGCTGTGCCAATCCTCAACAATTAAGTCCAACCAGTTGGGCTTGATCGGAATCATGTCCGATTCTAGCCAAAGCCCAAACCCCTGATCGTCATCATTGGAATTGACACTCAGGAACTCCATGCAATCCCAGAACATTGCCGTTGGACCTTCCGGATAACCAAACACTTTAGTCGGGCAGGAGAACGAGATCGTCGGTGCAATTCTGGAAAACCTTTTTTCAAACTCCCGACTGGGTCGAATCTTTGGGCTGGCAGCCAACAAAAATTCAAATTCATTTTTTTGCACTCCAAGCTCCATCAAATGATCACCGATCCGCATATAGCGATCGATCTCATCCTGGCAATAATAGGGCAGAATAATAGTATATTTGTTTGCCATATAAATTCCGTTTCCTTTGGCTGATTGCGATCCAGCACAACCAGCCAATCCTCCATATCAGCTTTTAAGTGTGTTTCAGCTGCTCGTCAACGGCAAAAATTGCGGCCAACGAACGTAATCTTTCAGGCTGCCTTTTCATTCGCATCCGAATCTCGGTTGGTCGATAACAACGTGTTCGAAACAAGGAAATACAACGATTTAAATTTCTTGAAAACCTTGCGATCGAGTCTTCGGTCGGTTTGCTTTTGGATCCACTCGGTTTGACGGTCAGCGGCTTTCTGCAATTCTTCCATTTGCCAGTGTTTCCTGGCAAGTATCAGTTCCGGTTGCAAGTCCTCGAACCGATCGATCAATTCAGGATTGGCTACCAGGTCAAATGGATTTTCAACAGCATCAAATCCAACAAAATTGCGAATGGCCTCTCGATAGTAACGATCGATTTTCAGCCCATTGTCAAACGTTGCATATTGGCACTGCGTGTCTTCCAACCCGATTATTCGGTTTTCAAGTAAGCGATTTCGGTACTCCGTACTGAGCCTCAAAAGCACGTCGGGAAGAACCCGGTTATCAAATCGACTTAGGACATCGGGTTTTTCCAAATCCAATCCACTGAAATGGAAAAAACCCAATGGTTTTCCATTAACAGTAAATCCATTCTTTGCCTGAATGATCTCGCGATGATCCACGTTCCAATAAGCAACGTTCAACGAATCGTCTCGAAGAATTTTCAACGATTGAAAAAACGAAGCTGCTAGGTCTAGCCAGCTTTGATCAACGAAATGTCCCGAATAGGGATCGACAATACAATCAAATCGGCAACGCTCACACCACCAATCCAAAAATGAAATGGTCTCGCCACTCTGTCGCGTCGCCAGGAATCCACCGTTAATCGTTCCAGCTGCCCGAATTCGACTTTCGCATTCAATGGAGTCGGGAACCAGTAAATGAGGCGTGAGCAAGATGCTTTTGGATTCAAGCTCCGCTGGAATTTCGGCTAATTCTCTATACACAAAGGTGTCTGCATCCAGATAAATCAGCTGTTCAAATTCGCTATGCAAGTAACGCATCAAAAAAGGCTTGAGTGCACAGGTCAGTTCAAAGGGAGTGTATTGAAACGCCATGCGTTGATAATTTTCAATCCCCAGTTCTGGGAATAAATCCGGGACCGTCAGAATCCTGAAGTCAGATAAACAATCGAGAATTGCCTCGGTCGGTTTATCTGCCAAAACGATGATCACTTCACCGTTGTGATTCTCGCGAACCGATTCTGCCCAGGTTTTTGCCCAATAGTAATAGTCGTGTGTCACAATCGTCAAAAAGGCGGTCCCGTTACAAGTCATGCCGCGACCTCCTCGCCCACTTCTGGACAAGAATGGTAAATTGCAAACCGGGTCCCCTCAATCTCAAGGCAACGCCCATCGGTGGAATGGAATTCATTGACACAACGCGTGACCCCCGC
>JAZABE010000616.1:0-2305 GCA_036137535.1 Planctomycetota bacterium
GGGGGAACAGGTAATTTTTCAAGCTGGGAAAGGCGTTGCCGTGGGTGTCCCAGGTTTCATTATTTCCGAGGTTGACTTGAACCAGGTTCACTCCGGCGGCGACCAGTCGTTTTGCCAGCAGGCAAGACCAGCCAAAAACATGTTTGCCGTATCGGTCCTGGGTTTTTGCGTCAGCGCCCGTGACGTCAAACACTTTTTTCATTCCGCTGTCGGTCATGAGCGAGATGGCTTTTTGTTGGAAGCGATCGAAGGGTTCAACTTCGGACAGTCGTTCCAAGTCTTTTTTTTGCCGATCGAACAGTTGAATGAGGTCCGTGCGTTCATTGAACTTTTCAGGAGAAACCCCCTGCGGTAATTCCAAGCTGGGGGTCAGGTAACGTAGGCCTTTGGGGTTTTCTGGGCCCCGCTGGTGGTGGAAGCCGTATTCAGGCCAGGCGCCGTAGGATTGCGCATTGAATTTGCAGCAATCGAGGAAGTAGGGGTCTTGTTGGTAGCCCATCTGTCCGCCGAACTGCCCAGGGATCACTCTCCCGGTCCGGTGGATCAGTTTTTCCGGGAGGACAATCGCAGGTGGGAGGTTGTTGCTGGTCGAGGTCAATTGCCCGGCGATCGAGGCAATGGACGGATGGTCGGTGGGCTTGGGTTTGTTTAAATCGAACCCGACCGGGAGATCGGTTCTCCCGGAGAGCATGACCATGTGACCTTGAGAGTGTTCTTCAAAGGGGTGAGTTAAGCTGCGAACCATTGACCATTTATTGCTGATGCTGGCCAGGTGGGGTAAGTGCTCACAGATATGGGTTCCCACTGTTTGCGTGGGGACGGGCTTGAATTCGCCCCGAATTTCCGCTGGAGCCCGCGGTTTCATGTCAAAGCTATCTTGTTGGGCCAGTCCACCGGATAGAAAGATATAAATGACGTTTTTCGCTCGGCCCTCTTTTTGAGTTTCAGCGTACAAGCGGGAGATGTGGGGAGATCCCAGTCCCAGAATGCCTACCGCGCCGGCCTGTACGGCTGCTCTTCGGCTGATCAAGGGGTGTTTTAGGTTTGCCATGATCGATTCCTGTTTATCAGTTGCTTCATTTTGCTTGATTTTTGAAACAGAATCAAGTTTTGTTTATTGCAGCGTTTCTTGGCCTAAGTGAGTCCCATGATTGCCTGGCAGGGTTAAGTGTCGGCGGGAGTTTGTGTTTCTGAGGCACCGCTGGGGCTTTGCCAGCGTATTTTCAACTTGGATTCTGGGGAAATTCAGAATTGAATTTTGTTTTTTCCGTTTAGTGCCGATAAAAAGAAAAGATTGTGTTTGTTTTTGGGTCGTAATAACGAAAGCGGTGCCCGTGGTGACAAGGATTTGGCTTCTCTTGGTTTCAGTGATTCCAGTCGCGGCATGGTGCCAAGAACCCGAGGTGGAGGGTGGTCTCGGGCAATTCAACGCTGGGCAACAGTTCTCGAACCTGGTCTCGGACGGGTTTGCTGGTTTGGATTCAGGGCAGCCGGCAGCAACACTTTCCGAGGGAGCGGAAAGCCTTTGGCCGTCGGAGAAGCCCGCGGAAGAAACTGCAGGAATTCTCGATTTTGGTGGAAGTTATCGTGCGCGGTATCATCGAGAAACGAATATGAGACCCGGATCCAGTGGCGGTTTGTCGGGCGTGGATGATTCCTTTTGGTTGCACCAGACGCGGTTGTGGATGGAGGGTCGATTGAATCGGCAGGTGGAATTCCGACTGGGGTTTATGGATGCAGCCAGTTTCGGTCATGACTTTTTGCCCCGCGGAAATGAAGTCAATCGGCACGATCTCTACCAGGCGTATGTCGATTTGAGTCTGGAAGATTGTCTTGAAAGCGGGACTTTAAAGACTCGGGTTGGCCGGCAGGAAATCAGGCTGGGGTCTGCCCGGTTGATGATGGCTCCGGGGTGGGCCAATCGGCGTCGTTCCCATGACGGTGTTCGATTTATCTGGAACAGCAATGATTGGGAAACCAGTTCGTTTTGGGTGCGGCCTGCGCTGCGAAACCGCACCAGTTTTAGTCGTTTTGATATTCCGGATCCTGACCAGCAAATTTACGGTGTGTTTTCCACTTACCAGCCAGAGGATACTCGCAAATGGGAGGTCTACTGGTTGGCCTATGATCTGTCCGTGAGCTCAGGGGGCGCGCGGTACGATACATTTGGCACGCGGTTACTGGGCGATTTGTCAGCGTTTTCCTACGAAGCTGAAGCTGGCGTTCAGTTGGGGGCGAACCCGGATGATACCGACCACCAGGCGGGTTTTTTTACTGGGGGCGTCGGTCGAAAATTTGAAGGATT
>JAZABE010000617.1:0-4361 GCA_036137535.1 Planctomycetota bacterium
CAGGGAAATCGTCTCCGGCCTGATTGGTTTCAAAGTTTGGCCAAAAGAACGAAAACAAGATAATCGGATAAACGTTTTTCATGAGTTCAGCCTGTCCATTTCAGAACGGCGTTTTCCTGCCAATTGCTAGAACCTGGATTTCGTTTACCGTTTTCCACGGTTTGATTCCTCTTTGGCCGGTTCGGGGCTCAGTAAGTCCCTGGCCTGCTCACGCGTCATTTTTCCTGCTTTTATCAAATCACCAACTTTTAATCGCAGAGCATTTGGATCACCTGAGACTTGGAAAAGTTCGGCGGATTCGGCCCGGGTGAGTGTGCCGCCGAGCACTAGTGGGGCTAGTTTTTTTCGAAATCCGGTTTGTGGTGTCGATCGAGTTGGGGCACCGTTGGTTGCTCTTTTGCGATTGTAGGCAGCTTGGGCCGCATCGCCGGATTGGTTGCCGATGTATTTACGAAGGGTCGTGTGATCGATATTCATGGCGCTGGCAATGGCCCCAAGGAGGTGCGGTTGGGTATAAAACGCGTCTCCGACATAAGGCAGGTTGTGAACGACTCGTCCCTTGTTGGCTACGATTACCGTTGCAGTCAGATTTTTGTCCAAGCCGTAAGTAGGTGGTCCGGCCGCGCCGTCTTTGCACAGGCCAACGACCAGTTTTTTGGGATAACGTTGATCAAGGATCGAGAAGCTTTTTTCAACTTCATTCGCATCGTCATTGCAAACAATTATGGACATTGCCCAAGGTTGCTTTGAGTTGCGTTCGATGGCTTGGAGTTGCGATTGAAGTTGGCCGAGGAATCGCCCAAAGGTTCGGGCCTTACTGACCAGAAAGATGAGGTGAAGCTTGTCTCCGGCCAGGGAAATGGGATCAAATTCCTTTCCGGCTTCTTCTCCACGCAGGTTCACGACCGTTACGGCTGGCACTTTTTCGCCCGGTTGAGGGCCGGAGTAAATTGGTTTTTCTAAATTTTTGATCCACTCGGAAGGTTGGGATATTTTGATTTCACTAGAGGAATAGCGATTTTTGGTTTTTTGGGACCGTTGCATCCGGGCGTTTTGCAGCACCCTCTCGTGAGAACCGCTTTGCCAAATTCTCGGGTTCAACGCGCCCCGGTAAACCGCTACTTGTTCCACGGGAGCTGTTTCTGGATCAAATCCTGCGTAAAGCTGCAGCATGATGGAGGCAACATCGTAATCATAGATTTCCCCTCGAGCATTGGCGGCAATCAATCGGCGGTAAATGGAGCTGCGGTTCTTGGCGGTGATTTCCCCGGCTTTGAATTGACCGGTGTTGAGGGTTTTAGGCTGCCCAAAGCGACCATGCCGGGTTTCGAGGTAAACCATTTTTAGGTCAAGCAGTGGAAGTAAACGGTCAGCCTGCTTTTGGGTGATTTCCTTGGCGCTGATCGCCTGAGCCAAAACGTGTTTGACAGCCTGTTTATCGGATCGAACGCGTTTCCAGATGTCGTAGCCCTGTTGTTGTGAAATATTTCCTGATTTTACGAGGTTCGTGATTTGTTTGAATCGAAAATCTTCGCACATGTCAAAATCTTTGTTGGATCCGATCCGATCTTCGTAACGGATTTCTTGGGCGGAAGCGGAATTGCCCAAGCCGCTAACCCAGGGGGCGATCAAGAAGAAACCTGCTGAGAGTTGGACGGCAATGCGAATTTGGGTTCGATTCATGAGATGAAAGATACTGGATTTAGGGCAAAGGACTGGGATTATTTTGAGTTAAATTAGCTGAAAAATCAATTCCATCGCTGTAGACATCGCCCCGATGGAACTGAGAGGGAGGATTTTACACATTTACTAAATTCAGAGGCAATAACCGAGTTTCGTGGCGGGCTGAGTAAACTAAATGCTTCATTGAATCTTGTGAGAACTCCTTGCAATGACTACTCGAAATGAAGAATTTCCCTAAGATGGATCTCCTACTGGTTATTGCCTTTGTGTTAATTGCTAAGAGCTCTCATGGATCGAATTGTTGTACCGTGCCTACTGGCTTTACTCTGGTGTCAATCTGCTGGCGCTCAACCTCGAACCGTCTACTTTGGCACTGGTGGCAAGGGTGCACAGGGAATCTACCGTGCGACCTTTAATGCGACGACCGGGAAATTCACTCCGGCAATCTTGGCGGCCGAGATCGGTTCCCCGGGTTTCCTCGCGTTTCATCCCAGTGGAGACAAGCTTTATGCGGTTGCCCGGTGGGCGGATGGTATTGGTGTGGTTGGCTACCGGGTCCAAAAGAACGGAAGCTTGAAAGAGTTTAGCAAGCAGGCCAATCCGGATGGTGGCGCGGCTCACGTTGCGGTTCATCCCTCGGGTCGATTTCTATTGACCGCCCAGTATGGCGGTGGTTCCACGGCATTGTTTCCACTTGATGCCGAGGGATTTCTCAAAAAACCCACCGTGGTTGAACATCAAGGAGGTTCCGGTGTTGTAGGCAATCGACAGAATGCACCGCATCCTCACTGGTGCGGATACTCACCGGATGGGAAGTATGCCCTCGTGCCAGACCTTGGCCTTGATCAGATCCTGATTTATAAAATTGATCCCCAAATACCGGCGATTCAAAAGCATGGTGTGGGACAATCGATTGCGGGTGGCGGACCGAGGCATATGCGTTTTTCAATGGATGGAAGATACATTTACCTGCTCAACGAGTTGTCATTGTCAGTCACCACCTTTGCCTGGAATGCTGCAACCGGTACTGCCCGTCGGTTGACCACCACGCCAGCATTGAGTGAAACCACCAAAGCGGCCGAATCCTTTAATTCTGCAGCTGAAATTTTGGTCCACTCCAGTGGGAAGTTTGTTTACTCGTCCAATCGGGGGCACGATTCGGTATCGGTTTACCGGGCCGATCCGACAAGAGGGCGGCTGGAGGTAGTGCAGGTGCAGCCGATCCGCGGAGCCTTTCCGCGGAATATTAACTTGGACCCAACTGCCTCATGGTTGCTTGCCGCTGGAGCAGATTCCAACACGATATCAGCGCATCGAATTGATGCGACGTCCGGCAAGCTGACGTATCAAAGAGGCTCGGTCATAAATGTTCCTTCGCCGATTTGCATACTGTTTCAACCCGAATCGCCGTGAATGAGTTTAGGTTAACGAAACGGTTGGTCAGGCGAAATGCTGCGGATCTCAGTGGTGTAATAAACTGGGGCAAAGACAGATTGGAAATTCAAATATTGGCCTCGAAATGAATTTGAACCGGAACCCGGAACCTTGCCAGATGGAAGAGAGACCGGTAATTTTGTTTGATCTAGACGACACCTTGTTCGATCACCAGTATTGCAGCCGGGTTGCTCTGGCAACCGTCCAGGAAAAGCACCCGAAGCAATTGAAGGGTTCCCTTGAATCGTTGGATCAAAACTACCAAGAGTTGCTTGAGCACTGGCATCGAAAAGTTATTGAAGGAATGGTCACCCTGGATCAATCGCGTCTCGAACGATTTCGAATTCTATTATCAGTTGATGGGACGTTTCCAACGGATTCTGAAGCTTGGGCTGCGGCCCAACTGTTTCGGGAGGCCTACGACTCGGCCTACCGGGCGGTTCCAGGGGCGATTGAATTGTTGAAACAGGTTCGTGAAGAGTTTCAGATTGGTATTGTGACTAACCACGTGATGGTGGAACAAGTTAAAAAAATTGAATTGATTGGAGTTGAACCCTATATCGATGAATTAATTGTTTCCAATGAAGTTGGTGTTGCTAAACCGGATCCCGGTATTTTTGAAATCGCCCTGGCTCGACTCGGCGGAACCGCAAGGCAGACGGTGATGATTGGGGATTCCTGGCGATCGGATATCGTTGGAGCAACAAGCCTGGGGATGCGAGCGATCTGGTTGAATCGTTATGGCCAAAGTTGTCCCGATCCCAAGTTGGCCAAAGAAATTCGTGAGTTGGAGCCAGTTGAACAAGTGTTGACAGCGATTCGCCAAACCTGAGTGGTTGAGCGCCGCAAAACTCGATACCGGGGAGGTTCCTTGTAGAGATGGGGGCGAACCGGTATGCGAGGAATCGAGAAATTGGGCGATCCCCGGCGTTCCGGGAATGAAACAGCGGGGGGGCGACTTGGGCAAACGAGTGATTTTCAGGTTCCAACCGCTCATGCCGTGTTACCGAGTTAAACAACTCGATGCCTGGATTGTGGTGACCGGAACCCGTTGAGATCAGGAGGCTCGGGGTTCAATCCACCAGTCTAGCCATCCCGATAGCAAGCGTTTTCATGGATTTTGGCCACTGTGAAAACGTCAGCCGCTTGGCCGCCGGTAACTTCGGTTGACCGATTCCCGGAACGAGCGAGCTGTCAGGCTGAGCGTACAGGAACGGGACTTGTTTGTTTCCATACGTTGAAGG
>JAZABE010000618.1:0-3343 GCA_036137535.1 Planctomycetota bacterium
ACAATGATGAAGGTTGCATCACCAGCAGAACATCATAGCGAAGCTCACGTTCACCCTGCTTATCGATCCAGACTCGAATAGGTTCATTCGATGCCACTGACTCAATTTTGTATTGCTGCTCTAAAGATTTAAGGTATTCAGACTTGGCGATCCTGACATAACCCTTTTGAGTTCTGATTAAACCACCGGCGGGTTGTGCATAGGTATTCAAAACACCAACCACTTTTCGTTTTGGACGGGCAACTGTCTGAATCGCTCGAATCAATTCATGTTCAACATTCATTCCCTCGTAAAAGAATGGAACGGAAACTCGCTCTAAGCCACACGTTACGGTTGCCCCTAGAATCACCTGGTCGCGACGATTGGATCCTCTGGCGGTCGATTCAATCTGGAAAGCCCGAATCCCAAAACTCTTACGAGCGACGACGGCTTCTTCACTGACAGGATCCACTCCCAAGTTCAAATTCAAATTAATTCTTTTATTCCCAATGGTTGCAAATTCATTGAGTAATGAAATCACCTCGAACTTGGTTCTTGAATACTTGGGAGGAATGTTGTTACCAATAAAGGCATCTATCACAATCGGGGAAGTTGCTTCGGCAAATGGCCCTTCATTGTTGTTAATCTCCTCTAAAATCCGATTGGTTTGCGGCATCAGTGAACTGACTTTTCCCTCCGAAGCATCGTATCTTAAAACCCGGTTCGCCCCAGAATTCTGAACTACCAAAGTCGACGCTACGACAATCACCAGAATCATCGGAACTCGAATGACAAAATGCCAAATCATTGAAGATCCATCTTTACCACCGATCCAATGCCGCCGCCCGATCAGCACCAAACTGAGGTAAACACCAATGATCGAAATCCCGACGAAGTAAACCATTGGAACAATGGCAATCACACCCCGACCAAAGGACTCGAACTTGGAAAGATACCCCCAAGAAGAGAGTTCGCTAACCATTTCATTTCCAGACACGATCACGTCTACGTTGGAAAGAAACGCTAGTGGGGCATTTAAAACCGCTCCAAAAATAAATCCGACAGTCAAATTGTTTGTTAAAAACGAGGCCACCATACCCAAAGAAATCATGGAAATCCCAACGAACCAGTACCCTAAATAGGTCGTTGACAACAGCCCTGAGTCAAGCTGGCCTTCGGTGATGTAAGCCAAAAAAGAGTAGTTGCAAATTTCAGAAAAAACTAGCGAAACCGTAAAAACAAAAACCGCCGCCAAATACTTACCAAGCACCACATCAAAATCGGTTGCCGGTAATGTCAAAAGAAGTTCATCCGTCCCTTGGCGTTTTTCTTCAGCCCAAATCGCCATCGTGATTGCGGGAATGAAAATCAACATAATGTAAGGCAAATAAACATTCAGCTGATCAAAGTTGGCCAGGTTCGACGTGAAAAACTCATGTGGCCAAAATGCAGCAACAGCTGCCAGCACGCAAAACAGGCAAAGAAAAACATAACCGGTTGGGTTGCTGAAATACCCGACGAAATTTCTTTGCATCACTGCAAAAGCTGCATATCGAAATCGCAATTTCGGCAGGTACAACACCCCCACGGTGATCAGCATCAAGACTGACAAAAACAAAACGTCAATCGCTAACACCCAAAAGATTTCAATCAGTTCGTTAGCACTCATTCGATATGCTCAATCCAAAAAAAGTATTCGCCGTGGTTCGAAAAAAACTCAATAAGTCATTCTTGCAAATGCATCATCGAGACCTTTACGTTCCGGATCTAACCCAGCGATATCACCATCGTAAACTTTTCGCCCCTCATTGATCAGAATCACCCGGCTGGCCATCGCCTCGACTTCCTGAAGAATATGGGTCGACAATAAAATTGTTTTGTCACGTCCAAGATTACGAATCGTCTGCCGAACCTCCCGGATCTGGTTGGGGTCCAAGCCTCCTGTCGGTTCATCCATAATCAACACCTTCGGCTCATGCAACAATGCTTGGGCCATTCCAACCCGCTGCCTGAACCCCTTTGAAAGCTTGCTGATCGGTTTTCGAATTACTGTTTTCAGGTCACATTGTTCAATAACGGCAGCAATTCGATCCCGCTTTCTTCCTCCAGTCATTCCTCGGGCATCGGCAAAAAAATTCAACGAACCGTAAGGAGTCATTTCTGGGTAAAGCGGCCCATTTTCCGGTAAATACCCAAGTGTTTTCGAACCCTCCAAACGGTCGATCGCCATGTTGTATCCCGCAATCCGGGCGACACCTTCACTCGGTGCTAAGTAACCAGTTAACATTTTCATCGTCGTGCTTTTCCCTGCACCATTCGGTCCGAGAAATGCCACGATTTCGCCTTGATGAACTTTAAATGAAACATCTCTACTTGCCGCAAAGATCCCGTAAAATTTGGATAGGCGATCGGCCTCAATCATCGGCGGTCCCGTTTTCGCAGGTTCAGCTTTCCGCTGCGAACCCGCTACCGTTGATTCGGATTGCCCTGCTTCTTCCGTTTTCAATTTTTCTTTGTCTGCCATGCCGACCGCTGCTGTCATTAAATCTAATTTGGGATCTTATCCAACTGAAAATCTGTTCCAAGGTCCTCAACAGAGGTTTCGTTTCCTTGGAAGCAAATGTGTTTAAGCCAATGATCATCATCGGTTTCAGGATAATCCAAGCGTTGATGAACACCCCGTGATTCACACCTTTTCAGCGCGGCATTTATCATTACGCACGAAACCGTCAGGAGGTTTTGAAGCTCCCATCCTTCTGCATCGGCAAACTGACGGGTTAAAACGTACTTTTGCCATTTAGTTACCGTTTTTAACGCTTCTTTTAGGTCGGATTCTGTCCGTTGTACGCCTACATTCCGCCACATTAGACTTTTTAACGAATTCCGGATGTCGGCAAGATCTAATGGCAAAGCTTCCTCACCCGTCTGCTGTTCGCTGAAAAGGGGTAAGGCGGAAAAATATTCACCTTTCAGGGCAACCTCTCGGCTCGCCTCACGGGAAGCTCCTTCCCCGGTCTTGGCTCCAAAAACAAGGCCCTCAAGCAGACTGTTTGAGGCCAAGCGATTGGCCCCATGAAGTCCGCTACTGGTCACCTCTCCAGCAGCCCACAACCTGGGCAAACTCGTCGCCCCATTTTCATCGACCGCAACACCACCAATCATGTAATGTGCTCCGGGGCGGACCGGTATTCGATCTCGCGTAATATCCAATCCAAATTTTTGACACGCGACTGCAATGCCTGGAAAACGATTCTGGATGTAGCTCCTTTCCAAATGACTCAAATCAAGATAAACACATGAATGTTGTGTTTTTTCCATTTGCTTGACAATGTACTTTGAGACGATATCTCGTGGAGCTAATTCA
>JAZABE010000619.1:0-9494 GCA_036137535.1 Planctomycetota bacterium
TTTGCTGGGGGATTGCCCGCAGCGGATGTAGCGGCTGGGATGGAGGCAATCCGTGTGCTTCGTCAGGAACCTGAGCGGGTGGCGGCGTTGGCTCGAAATAGCGATCTTTTTCTGAGTTTGGCAAAGGAAGCCGGATTGGATACTGGCCCCAGTGGAGGCTCCCCTATTATTCCGGTGATTACCGGGGATTCTTTAAAAGCATTGAAGTTGTCCGAATCGCTTTATTTGGCCGGAATCAATGCCCAGCCGATTTTGCATCCTGCAGTGGAAGAAGACCGGGCCCGGGTTCGGTTTTTTATTACGGCATTGCACACCGAAGAGCAGATTCGCCACGCGATCGATGTCATGGTCGAAGCTTGGGGTAAAATCAACTCCCAGTGATAGCGGCAGTGTCCGCCCGGTGATTTGAATATCGTGACGCCAGAGTTTCAGGATCGATTGGACTTGGATGGATTCGTCAGAGGCGTCTCAAACTCTTTTGGATTTTGGTTTATAGTTGGGGCTTGTAGAAATCATTGCCGGGTGTTGGACGTTTTGTCGAGAAGGGATATGAGATCTTGTTAGAGATGGATGAAGCCATTCGCAAAGCGGACACACTCATCGAGGCGATGAGTTGGATTCAGCAATTCCGCGACAAAGTTACCGTCATTAAATTAGGGGGAAGTGTCCTCGAAGATACCGACGCCCTGCGGCATATTCTGCTGGATGTTTGTTTTATGCAAACCGTGGGATTGCGAACTGTGATTGTTCATGGTGCCGGGGCTAGGATTAGTCGCGCCATGGACGCTGAAAACATTAAACCGCGATTTGTCCAGGGCAGGCGGTACACAGACGAAAAAACACTGAGTATCGTGGAGAAAGTTTTGGCCCGGGATACTAATATCGAGATCGCCACCACTTTGGAAAAGCTGGGGGGTCGGGCGATGACGCTGAATTTTGAGTCGACCAATGTTTTGACCGGCGAGAGGTTGGAAATTCAAGGCGACAATGGTCACTCCTTGGACTTGGGATTTGTGGGGACGGTGACGGAGGTGGATCGACTGGTGATTGAAAACCTTTGTTACGCGGGTCAGGTTCCTATTATTCCCTCGATGTGCCTGACGCCGTCGGGACAAAAGCTGAATGTCAACGCCGATTCTGCCGCGACTGCTGTCGCCACGTCGTTGGGGGCAGAGAAGCTGATCATGCTGTCAGATGTGCCAGGGGTGATGAGTGATCCCGCCGATGCTTCGACCTTGATTGACACATTGACGTCAGTTGAAGCTCGCCAGTTGATTGGTTCGGGAAAAATCGGGTCCGGGATGATTCCGAAAGTGGAAGGCTGTTTGGAAACTTTGGATCAGGGCGTCGGCAAAGTTCACATTGTCGATGGCCGGATTCGCCATTCTTTGTTGCTGGAGATGTTTACCAGTAAGGGCATCGGAACTCAGTTCTTGGCATGAGTTTAGGGCTTTGCATCGTTGGAGGGCTGGTGCCGGCCTTTTCCCGTCTCCAGTCGCAGAGTTAAATCCGCGGGAGGTCAGGGGTTTGATGGAAACCCGCTTTCGGTTGAACGTCACTGGGAGTTCATCGACTCCTCCAAGACCGTTTCGGAAACGTAAATCGGTAAAATCGGTTCGCTGGTGACAGCAACCGCAATCGCATCGGAAGGTCTCGCATCAATTTCAACCAGTTCTCCATCGATCTTGATCCGGAGCGCGGCGAAATAGGTATGTTCTTTGAGTTCGCTGATGACTACGCTGTCGAGTTCGCCACCGAGTTTTTCAATGCTGTCTACGATTAGGTCATGAGTCAGGGGGCGGGCCCGGGGAATGCTTTTAACTCGTCGGTCAATACTGATGGCCTCGTATTTGCCGATCAAAATTGGAAATTGACGTTCGCCGTCAATTTCGCGTAAATAAATGACTTGCTGTTCATTAATCTCGCTGATAATGATCCGAGTCAATTTCATTTGAACGGGCATGTTTTTCCTTCAACGAGACGGGATATGCGGTAATATGTTGACACGAGAATTATAGAACGAATCCTGTTTTTGTCAGAGGGTGAATGACGCGATGACTCGAAAAAATTTAACCGTTCAGTTAACTTTGCCGTACGGAGCGTGGGTTTTATGTTTTTTCCTGTTGTCGGTGCGGACGGGAGTGAGCGCGGAACAACCCCTTAGTTTGGAGGACAAAACGTTCTCGGTATTTCTGTTGGCTGGCCAGTCAAACATGGAGGGTCAGGGGGTCGTCGATCTGGACCATCCCAAGTATTACAATTCCGGGAAAGGTATCCTGAAAAATGTCATGAAGAATCCGAAAATGGCAGCTCGCTACCGGCATATCATAGACCGGTCGGGTAATTTTTTGACCAGAGATGATGTGTTTGTCCGGTTTGTTACCCGTTCTGGCACCAAGGCGGGTAAGTTGACCATCGGTTTTACCGGTTATGAAGGGAAGCATCATATTGGACCAGAGTTTCAGCTGGGGCATGTGATCGGCGATCAAATTGAGGAACCTGTGTTACTGGTGAAAACAGCCTGGGGCGGAAAGAGCCTGTTCCAAGATTTTCGGCCCCCATCTGCTCACGGAATAACCGGCGAATATTATTCAAAGATGATCCAGGAAATTCGGGATGCCTTGTCCAGCTACCCAGAGGAATTTCCCGAATTAAGAAACCGTCAGCCCGTCATCCGGGGTTTTGTTTGGTTTCAGGGGTGGAATGACATGTTTAATGCTGAGGCTTTGAAAGAATACGAAAGCAATCTAGTGTTGTTGATTCAGGATATTCGGGAAGAATTCAAATCTCCGCAATTGCCAGTGGTGATTGGTGAATTGGGTAACGGGGGAAAGGATGCCAGCCAAAACATGAAATCGATTCGCCGGGCTCAAAAAAATGCGGCCCTGAATCATGGGCTGAAGAACGTTCGGTTTGTGGAAACAACCCCGTTTGCCCGCCCAGCAAAAGAATCTCCCAACGTCGGGCATGGCCATCATTGGTTTGGTAACGCCGAGAGTTATTTCCTAGTAGGTGATGCGCTTGGCCAGGCGCTGGGGAAACTTTTAAAATAGTGAGCGCAGCCCTGAGATCGATTTTCAAATTCTCGTTATCGTGTCCTCGTGGATCAAGATGGTTTGGAATTTCCACTTTTGCGTAAAAGCCAATCCCCAAGCCTGGTCGAGATTGCAGACAGGATAAACAAAAACCTGGCTTTGAAGGGGACGATGAGTTCAGATTGATGGCGTTCACAGCCGCGGACGATCATCCTTGAAAGTTTGGCTGGGCAAATGCCTTTCAGTTTGGCACCTCCGCCGGGTGCATTTGCGGATTCGGGCAAACCAGTTGTTTTTCGACTGTACCTTGCCCCGGCATCTTTTCGTTGAATTGGACCGGGGCAAACCAGCAGGGAATGAATTTTAGACCCCATCTCAATTCGCAATTGGTGGGTCAGTCCAGCCAGTGCAAACTTGGACGCCGTGTAAGGAGTCATAAATGGCCATGCGGTTTTGCAGGAAAGGGAGCCGATATTAACCACATGGCCCTGGGTTTGGACGAGGCTCTCCAGGGCGGCTTTGGTGCAGTGTAGTGCGCTGAAATAATTGAGGTCCATTAAATCGACTGCCTCTTGGAGGTCTAAGTCCCGGATGTTGGATCGCGTCGATTTCCCGATGGCATTGACCAGGACATCGATCTGACCAAATTCGTTAATGATAGATTCAAAAGCGGTTTGAGCGGATTGCCACTGGGTGGCATCCAGAGGGCAATACTGGGCATCGATGTTTGCTGACTTCAGTTCTTGGACGGCTTGCTCTAGGCTGGCAACCGTTCGGGCCATCAGGATCACTTTGCCTCCGGCTTCCCCGAAAGCGCGGGCGATTTCCAATCCCAGGCCTTGTGAGCCGCCTGCGATAACAATGGTTTTGTTAGACCAGGATTTCAAGAGTTTCTCCAGGTAAGTAAAGCTAGCACCGGGTGCCAATGGGTGATTGTCTGGTCGCGAGGTTCCCGATTGGGTTGTTGGAAAGCACGAAATGTCCCCTGCTATTTATTTTACTCGAAATTCGGATTGCGATAGACGCCCAAACTTGAAATGCTTGCCGACTACAGGGTCTTGGGTGATTCTGGATAGGAGTTAACGAGAATTGAATAACTTACGCACAAGAGAAGGAATTGCCGTGCATCGATTCAAATTTGTCGCCGTTTTGGTGTTTAGCCTGGTTTCGATGATCATGAGTTCCGGTTGTCTGTTATCGCGGCCTGCGAACAAGGTTGCTGACAAGAATCTGCTTCCGCAGCCTACAGGGAGTTCTTATACGGTTCTCGTGAAAGGTTCCAAACCTGAAACCAGGGTAATAACGGAAGGGATGACCGTCCAAGGTGTCCTCGATGCGACTCCTGCCAGAAAACGATTTGGAAAGATGGAGATCGTGGTCAAACGAGTGATTCCAGGGAAGGCGACGCGTCATCAACTCAAAGTGGATTACGATGCCAAGAAAAAAAGAATTCCGTATGATCAGGACTATACAATTTATCCGAATGACATTGTCTTGATCTCTCCGGACAACACGACGCAATTGGATAAAATGATGGACGCCATGTCCGGAGTGTTCGGTAAGTAGTGGTGATTGCAGGACAGTCGTTTCGGTTGACCGCGGATGTCGGAGCGTTCGCGGTATTGAAAAATCGTCTGCTGAAATCGATGGATTAAAAGTCTCTCGGCGTAATTCGCCCTTGGACTCGACCTGGCAAGCCCTGGATTCTCAGGAAGCCTTCGGCGTCCGTTTGGTTATAGGAACCTCCCCCTTCCATGGTGGCAATTCCCTCGTCGTAAAGACTGACTGGACTTTCGCGTTGAGTCACAATCAAGTTTCCCTTGTAGAGGTCAAGCGTGACTTTTCCAGTAACGGTTTGTTGGGCCGCGGCGTTAAAAGCAAATAGCGCGTCCATTTTGGGGACGTACCAGAAGCCGTTGTAGACCATTTCTGCGACTTCTGGAGCCAGCCGGTCTCTTAAATGCATTAGATCCCGGTCCATGGTCAACTCGGCCAAAACCCGGTGGGCGTCATAAAGAACCGTCATGCCAGGGGCCTCGTAAACACCTCGGCTTTTCATTCCGACAAACCGGTTTTCAACCATGTCGATCCGCCCGACACCGTTTCGACCAGCAATGGTATTGAGTTCTTGAACCATTTGGAAAGGTGTCTTTTCCTGCCCATTGAGTCGAATTGGTACTCCCTTGGCAAATTCAATTTCAATAGTTTCAGCCTGGTCTGGTGCTTCCTGGGGAGAGACGGTCATTCCAAAGTCAACGAGTTCCACGCCGCAAACATCCAACGCTTCCAGTTTTCCTGCTTCGTAACTGATGTGCAGGCAGTTTTCGTCACTGCTATAGGGCTTAGAGGTTGAAGCTTTTACTGGGATGTTTTTTTCGTCGCAATAGGCAATTAACTCGGTTCTCCCTGGAAAACGTTCCCTGAATTTCTCGATGCGCCAGGGAGCAATCACCTTCACGGTGGGGTCCAGTTCTTCGGCCGCCAATTGAAACCGGCACTGATCGTTGCCTTTGCCCGTGGCACCATGAGCATAAGCTTGAGCACCGACTTCACGAGCGACCTGAAGGCAGACCTTGGAAATCAATGGACGCGCAATGCTGGTGCCTAGGAGGTAGATGGATTCATACTTGGCCTGCCACTGCATGATCGGGAACGCGAAATCACGGCAAAGCTCTTCCTGGACATCAATGATTCTCGAAGATTTTGCCCCGCAGGTTTCGGCTTTCCGGAGAACTTCTTCACGGTCTTCACAGGGTTGCCCCAGGTCCACGTAAACGGCGTGGACCTCATAACCTTCGTCACAGAGCCACCCCAGGATAACAGAGGTGTCTAGGCCGCCAGAATAAGCTAAAACACAACTTGGCATTATTGATCTTCTATGGAAATTGATGGATTCTAAAGAAACGATCGATTTTATTTGAATTCGCCAATAACGCAATTGAAAAACTGTTTGGATCTCGAACGTTAATTGGCTGATCGGATATAATATAACCCAATGAACCGTCCAGCACCGACTCAACCCGAATCCCCCGATTTTCCCGACGATTTGGCGGAGCAGTCCGGAATCCGTAATGGTTTGTCTCATTCTTTGGATATTGAAGTCGACCTAGACCGGGGAAAACGATGTGGTTTTCCGGAAGCGGTTTTTGGTGAAGGGAAAACCAGCCAGCAATTGCTCACTATCGCAACGGTCCAACTCGAGAAGAACATCCCCGTATTCGTAACCCGGATTTCCGATGCCAACGCTCAGGTCCTTGTCGAGCATTTTGATCAGCCGCCGCTACAGGTTCACTATAACTCGGTTGCCAAAACGGTATTAATTGAACCTTCTGCTGAGAAGCCAGCTGTATTGGTTGGCTACGTTCCTGTTTTATCTGCTGGCACCACGGATTTGCCGGTGGTCGAAGAAGCTTTGGAAACACTTCAGTGGATGAAAGTGAAATCAAAACGGATAATGGATGTTGGTGTCGCGGGACCCCATCGATTGGTAAATCGGGTTGATGAACTGAAGGACGCAGATGCGGTTGTGGTTGTTGCCGGTATGGAAGGTGCGCTTCCCAGTGTCGTGGCCGGTCATGTGAATTGTCCAGTCGTCGCGGTTCCCACCAGTGTGGGGTACGGGGCGAACCTCGAAGGGGTTGCTGCACTACTGTCGATGCTTAATAGTTGTGCCGCGAATGTGTCGGTGGTCAATATTGATGCCGGGTTCAAGGGGGCCTACGTTGCCGGGTTGATTGCTGCTCGTGCCCAAAGGAAAAACGATGGTACCTGAATTGCCTAAAAGGCCGAGACGCAGTCACAAAGGAGATTACGGAAAAGGTCTTTTGATCGGCGGGTCGCGGGGGATGGCGGGTGCGATTTCATTGGCGGGGCAAGCTTGCCTGAAATCCGGCGCAGGCCTTTTGAAAATTGCGACTACTTTGGAGTCGTTACCAATCGTGGCTTCTTTTGATCCGTGTTATATGACCACTGTATTGGCCCATGATAATAAGGGTTTAATCAGTGACCAGGGTTCGCAGGAGATCCGGGAACTTGCTGAGGATTCGTCTGCCATTGGAATCGGTCCGGGAATGGGGGTGAGTGATGAATTGGTCGCATTGACGACTTGGGCTTATTCCCAAGTAACCGCTCCAATGGTGTTTGATGCTGACGCTCTCAATTGTTTAGCACAAAATCCGGATTGTCTGATCAAGCCGGGTGGCCCTCGGATTCTCACTCCCCACTTGGGAGAGCTGAGGAGGCTCTTGGACGACGAGGTTTCCTCGCCACGAGAACTGCGTTACCGGGCAGAGTCGTTGGCGCGAGAAGCTGGAGTGATCTTTGTCCTCAAAGGGCATCGGTCCCTGATCACCTCGGGTTTGAAAAAGATTCAAAATAGTACCGGGAATTCGGGAATGGCAACTGGGGGTTCTGGGGATGTTTTGACAGGAATTATCGTGGCGTTTTTGTGTCAAAAAATGGACGCTTTTCAAGCGGCCCATTTGGGGTGTCTGGTGCATGGTTTAGCCGGGGATGCCGGGGCGCGGCGGATTGGGAAAATCTCCTTGACCGCCGCGGATATCGTTCATTTTATTCCCAAAGCTATTCGGGCAGTCAGGCGAAAGGAGCGAAAGAAACGTTTCAGTAAAAAACAAGATGTTAATGCTCCGGAGCAGCCGTTAGGCTGAAGATGGATTTCCATGGTTTCTTTTGTTGGTGATTAAACTATGCCTTGTGGTGGAAAACTCCAGACGTTCTTTGCCGGATGGGTTTTGCTGGGAGGGTGGATCTGTGGGCAGGGTTTTCCTGATGAGGGCCCCGAGTTTTCGCGGGACGTTCTGCCGATTCTGGCGCAGCATTGTTTTCGCTGTCACGGCCCCGATGCAGATCAACGAAAAGGTGACTTGCGTTTGGATCAATTAGCGAACGTCATCCGGGATTCACCGGGATCGACCCTCATCAATCCTTATCAGCCGCAGTTGAGTCGGTTGGTTCGATTGATCACTTCAGAGGGAGCAGATCGTATGCCACCTCCCGATAATCACCCTGGGTTGTCCAAACAAAATTGCCAGACCATTACAGATTGGATTGAAAGAGGTGCAAAAAAGGCGCGGCATTGGGCGTTTGTTAAACCCCGTCGCCCTGCCCTGCCCTCGGTAGACAGAATTCAGTGGGTGCAAAATCCAATCGACGTGTTTGTCCTGAATCGGTTGGAAGCTAGGGGGTTGAGCCCAACGAGAACAGCGAATCGCTTTTCGTTGTTAAAACGGATTTATCTTGATTTGACCGGGGTGATTCCTGCGGCGGAAGAAGTTCTGAAACTGAAAGCGGAAACCAAGGTTAACTGGTCTCAAATCATCGATAAGCTGCTGGCGTCCCCAGGGTTTGGAGAATTGAAAGCGCGGAGTTGGCTCGATGCCGCACGGTTTGCCGATACGATGGGACATGCAGCCGACAAGCCGAGAACGATGTGGTTGTACCGGGACTGGGTCATTGATGCCTTCAACGACAACATGCCCTTTGACCAATTTACGATTGAACAATTAGCCGGTGATCTGCTGGCGAATCCGGGGGATTCTCAATTGATCGCTACCGGTTTTCACCGAAATTCGATTCAGGCGTTGGGAAACAATCCTCGAAAAGAAGAGTTTCGGATTAAAGGCATCGTGGATCGGTTGGACACTACGGGAACAACCTGGCTCGGTTTGACCATTTCTTGTGCAGAATGCCATGATCATAAATACGACCCACTTTCCCAAAAAGAATACTATGAATTGTTCGCCATTTTCAATAATGTGCCCCATTATGGTGACAAGTTTGAGGTGCACGGTCCGCGGGTTCAATTGCAGGATTCTCGAACGCGGTTAGCAATCCAAACCCTGGAAAATCAGCTTGTCCAATCGGAGCGAAATCCAAAGAGCGATTTGCAGTTGGAGCAAGCGTTTCTCGAATCCCTGCAGGATTTGGGTGAAAAACCCGACCGATTAACTCGATTGCAAAAACCACTTTTTGCATTTTCCGAAGAGCCATCCGGGTTTCTTGGGCCATACGGAGTGGGTGTTGGAGAGCGATTACTTCAAAAAGAAGGTTTGAAATGGTCTTCCTCGAATCCGCCGTCTGGAAAAAACGGTTTGTCTTTTGACGGAACCCAGTCCATCCGGTTGACCGGCGAGAATGAACCGTCAATCCAAGGAGATTTTTCCATTTCGTTGTGGCTCCGTACCCGTCAGGGCGTGGCGGATTTACTCAGCAACTACGATTGGAAAGCTAAACGACGATCACTCGTGCTGGGTCTAGGAAGTGAAGGGGAAGTAGCTACTCGTCCGGGACACCTTTTTCTCTGGTTGTCGCAAACCAACGACCCTTTCCAGGGCATCGTGGTTGAAAGCAGTTTACCGGTTAACGATGGCCAGTGGCACCAGATTGCGGTGACTTGCCAGGCGGGGCAGTCGGTTAAGATTTTTATTGATGGAATCGAAG
>JAZABE010000620.1:0-15693 GCA_036137535.1 Planctomycetota bacterium
AGTGCTTGGGGATCAGGTGGTAGTCCAATGACGCTTAGGTAAATCCGCCTTGCCAATTTTGATTTTTCAATCGGATCGTTAGGGTGCAGTTTTTTTTCTCGAAGTTTGGCTAACACAAATTTGTCGATTTCATTCGTACTCCAATTGTCCTGTTCTAATTTAGGCACTTCGATTTTTTTGAGTGGTTGAAATGCCCAGAACGATTTTGCATCGGAATCGATTGTCTTTTGGGTCCATGCTACCGGATCAGTGCCGACTTCTCCGAGGGGTTTGTCGTAGGGAGCGCCAAGGTCAATCCACCTAGCAATCGCATCGATATTTCTGGGCTCCAGCTTGGCCCCATCTTCGGGCATGGCGGGCTTCCCGGTGTGTGTAATCAACTGGTAGAAAAGGCTGGATTTGGATTTGCCGATTAAAACGGCGGGACCTTGGCTTCCCCCAGCCAACAGTGCTTTTCGGTTTGAGAGGTTGAATTCTCCTTCAGTTTGACCACCTCCATGGCATTTAAGACATTTGCCAACCAGCACTGGTTTGACCTCGGATTTGAACAGCTTCAAACCCGCTGCCATTTTTTGTGCATGTTCTTCGGGAGTGTCATTCAGTTGTGCGAAGAGGTTACCTACTGGGAGGGATTGCCCCAGCCAAATCACGAGCACCGTAAAAATAAATTTCGATATCGTATCCACCAAGAGCATCTCCCATTTGTGCTTATTCTATTATCATAAGGCAATCGGATGTGAAACACCAACGAACGTCGTGTTGAATCTTCCGGTGGAGAGGTGCAATGATGTTGCGTAAACCAGCGGTTTGGTTGGGCTGCGGTGATCGGGGCCTGTTTAGATCGTTGGAAAAACCCGCCCGCGAAAGTAAAACGGTTTTGGCGTCGCAAGGTTACATCGATTAAGGTTTAATACTTTCTAAGTTAACCCTGCCCCAACCCGCGGTTGGGTTTCAAGACTTCAAAGACACTCATTTGTTGAATTTCCTGACTTATGTTGTTTAGTTTTCGCCTAGCCATTTTTTTGGGTGCCGGGCTGCTTTTCCTGATTCAACCCCTGTTTGCCAAAATGGTGTTACCCATGCTGGGGGGATCGCCGGGCGTTTGGAATGTTTGCATGCTGTTTTTTCAGGGCATGCTGTTGGCCGGCTATGCCTACGCGCACTTAAGCCATCGGTTTCTAGGAGGCAAGGGGCAGGTGCTGTTGCATTTGTTTGTTCTGACAGCGGTTTTGTTTCTACCGCCGATTGCCATGAGTCACCAATGGTCTCCGCCCGAAAAGGAAACCCCTATTTTTTGGCTTTTGGCTTTGCTCTTCAGCGTGGTCGGGGCGCCTTTTTTTGCGGTGTCTGCCACAAGCCCGTTGTTACAGCAGTGGTTTGCCCAGACACAGCATCAGCGTTCAACAAATCCGTACTTCTTGTACTCGGCAAGTAATGCTGGAAGCATTGTTGCCTTGCTAGCGTATCCTTTTTTGATTGAGCGGATTTTGGCAGTCGACAGTCAGGCTTATTTGTGGAGAGGTATTTACATCGGTTTTTTCGTGTCGATGGTTGTTTGCGCTTTCTTGGTTTTGAAAAGCAAGGGTTCATTGGTTCGCCCTGATCGTGAAACGCTAGGTGCTGAGGAGGACGCCGTGGTCAACTGGAAGCAAAGAAGCCTCTGGATCAGCCTTGCGTTTGTCCCATCCAGTTGGATGCTTGGAGTGACCAGTTTTCTGACTACCGACATTTCTCCAATACCAATTCTGTGGATCATTCCGCTTTCCCTCTACTTGATTACGTTTATTATCGCCTTTGCAGACCGGCCCATTTTATCTCGTGACTGGTTGTTGAGATTGTTCCCCATCGCCATGCTGATTCTAGTTGCCACCACCCTTTTTAAGGGTGGCATGCTGCTGATGGGGTTGCATCTGGTCTTCTTCTTCCTCGGGGCTATGAGTTGTCATTTTGAGCTGGCTCGCCAAAAGCCGAAGGCTCACCACCTGACCGAATTCTATTTTTGGATTGCTGTTGGCGGACTGCTGGGCGGTGTCTTTAACGGCTTGTTGGCCCCAATGGTTTTTCCCTGGATTCTGGAATACCCAATTACCTTGATGATTGCTTGTATGCTTTGCCCTACGTTTGAGCCGAACGCGCAGGCGAGGTCTCAGCTGTTTCCGCTACCAAGCAACGGGAACCCGCAGGGCAAAAAGAAGAAAAGAAAAAACAAAACAAACGAGAATTGGCATGACCCGCTGGCTTCCAAAATCAAGCTGGGGACCTTTGTTTTTTTTGTCTTGGCCCTTGCCCTCCTTGCTAATACGCTCGAGTTTCAGGGGACGGTTGTGCTGGTCTTGACCACAATCATTGGGTTGGCCGCTTTGTGCATTTGCTTTTTTCTTAACCGTCCGGTGTGGTTTGCGCTACCCCTGGGCGTGGTCTTGATCGTCGCGAAGCTGGAGCCCCCACAATCCGGGGAGAAAGTCCTTTACACGGGAAGAGGTTTTTTCGGGGTCAACCGCGTTGTCGCGGGACCTCAGGGATCTCAGATCCGTCTTTACCATGGAGCAACAGTACATGGCATTCAAAATGCCGCTCCCGGTCGACCGGAGATACATGACCAACCCACATCCTATTACCACCGCACGGGCCCGCTTGGGATGATTTTTCAGCAAGCTCAAAAAATCAAGCCACTGGAACATGTGGGGATTGTTGGGTTGGGCGCGGGGACGGCAGTGACTTACTTGCAGTCTGGTCAGCGATTTACGTTTTTTGAAATTGATGCCATCGTGAAACAGATTGCGGAGAACCCGGACTATTTTTCTTTTCTGCAAAAAGCTGGTGCGGAAAACTATGATATCGTTTTAGGCGATGGGCGGTTGAAAATCTCACAAGAGAAAATCGGTTCTTTTGACATGCTTGTTTTTGATGCTTTTAGCTCGGATGCGATCCCGATCCATTTATTGACCAAGCAAGCGGTTGAGCTGTATGCATCGAAATTGTCCGACGATGGGCTGATGGCGTTTCATATCAGTAATTTGCATTTCGACCTGGAGCCGATTTTGGGAGACATTGCCTTTTCTCTGGGATTCGAAACGGTGACTTGTCATGATCGCGAGATCAGTGATGACGAAATGATGGAAGGGAAAGCGGCAGCGAGTTATGTCGTGATTGCCAAAGACCTAGATCGATCTGGGTTGTCGAATCATGTGAAATGGAAAAGGACGCGACGAACTCAACACGGGCAGCCTTGGACCGATGATTTTTCCAATGTTTTTGACGCCTTCAAGCAGTAGCAGGTGATTGCTCGTCTTGCAAAGACAGGGTATTCCTGTCTGGTCGATCCGTTTTCAGTTCTGTTCAAAATCGATTACGCTCAAAATTAAGTAAAACCCTGTAAACGAAAAAATCCTGCTCATGAAAGTGGAAAAATCTGAATTTGGAAAAACAACTGGTGGTGAACGGGTTTATCGATTCGTTTGCACCAATGAAAACGGACTGTCCATGTCACTGATCACCTATGGTGCGATCATGCAATCCATGGTGACCCCGGATGCCTCGGGCAGGCTGGCAAACATTAACTTGGGAGCCGAAACACTTCAAGGCTACGAAAACTGTGCGGCTTATTTAGGGGCTACGGTGGGGCGATTTTGTAACCGGATCGGTGGTGCGGCATTTACACTCGATGGAAAAGAGTATCAGCTTGCGGCGACTCACCCGCCCAATTGTCTACACGGGGGTGTGAAAGGCTTCAGTCATGTCGTTTGGCATGCAGAAGAAATCCATGAATACGATTTGGCAGGTATCCGGTTCACTCACGTTAGCCCAGACGGCGATGAAGGATTTCCCGGTGAGCTCAAGGTAACCGCCGATTACCTGCTGAACAATTCAAACGAATTACTCATTGAATTTAAAGCGACAACCGATACAAAAACGGTTTTGAACCTGACCAACCACAATTACTGGAACCTGGGAGGAGATCAGTCCGGTTCCATAGAGGACCATGTCCTGCAAGTTGAATCGGATAAAATTTTGTCGGTTGACCCGATGCTGATCCCGACCGGCGAGTTCACTAATGTCGAGGGAACGGAATTGGATTTTCGAACGCCTTGGGCGATTGGGGCGCGAATTGATACGCTCAGAAAAACTCCTGCGAAAGGTTATGACCATTGTTACGCATTGCGATCACAATCGGGTGAACTGGCACTCGCGGCCACTGTTTGTGATCCAAAATCGGGTCGAGTTATGAAGGTCAGTACCAGTCAGCCTGGGATTCAGCTCTACACGGGTAACTGGCTGTTGGGAGATACGGAAAGTTGTGGGTTTCAAGAGAACGAAGCATTCTGTCTTGAAACGCAACATTACCCGGATGCGCCCAATATTCCATCATTTCCCACGACGGAACTTAATCCGGGGCAGGAATTTAACCAAAAAACAGTGCATTGGTTTGGTGTGAACCGCTGAGTCTAACGGCGGCAGACCTGGAAGGAAGTTAGCGCGGAGTGTATCCAAGTTCCGCCTGAAATTCACTGATTTTCAAATAGGTTGAGGGTGATGTGGGCTTGGCCTTGGTGGTGAGATTCGTGCCAACTGATGAGGTAGAGGACGTTTCGAATCGTCAATTGGCGGTCTTGAAGTGCGGTGGGAATGAGTTCCAGGTCGTCTTCGGTGAATTCGCCCAAGGTCTCCAGCAAGGCGGACCGACTCTGACTTAAAACGTCGCGGATGGCAGAAAGTGTGGGGATGTCATGATCTGGAGCGCTGCCACCTCGAAAACGATCCCACAGTTCCGTGAAAATTCCCGGTCGGGCCGGAGCTAAACGTTCAGAGGCAAAAATCGCTTCTGTGACGGCGATATGCATGATTTGCCACGCGACATGAGCTCGACCCTCATCGGGTTGCCAGCTGAGAGCGGCACCGGGATCATCGAACTTCTCAATTCGGTCTAATGTGGCCAAAGTCCTACTGCGGTTAAATTCATAAGATGGGAGCATCGATTTAAGTACATTCACAGAGGGAACCTTTGTTTTGCAGAAGTTGTTGGAACAAAAGTCCATTATTCACTTTTTGGCTGACCTGTCATTGGTCTGCAGGCGAGGCCGTGATTTGACGTGGCTCAGCAAAATAACGAAGATAGACCCGCCGCCTATTCACACACCAAATATGGGAGAATCCAAATTGTCTAAGTTTTCCATTTGTTTTTTCAGTTGTTGCTGTCTCTTGGGAGTTGGATCGCAGGCAACCGGCCAATATCCGGGAGCGATCAAACCGCCGATGGCTTGGCAAGATGGGTTCACCTCGATTACCGATCAGCAAGCCAAGGAATGGACGACGCTTTTGGCCGGTCCGAAGTTCAAAGGACGAGGCACGGGACAAGCAGGTTACCTGAAAGCTTCTTTTTTTATGGCAGGTAAGCTTGCAGAATACGGATTCGAACCGATCGGTGACAACGGAACGTATTTTCAGAACCTTCCGTTTTCCAGAATGGTGCCTGATCCACAACGTTCTGCGCTCACGCTGGGAGAACTCAAGGTGAGCGGGAGGGAAATCGGGTTCACACGGTTTAGTGGGAGTATCGAGTTCGCCGAGGAAGTTGCGTTCGTCAAGGGAGTCGGGGCAGACGCACGGCTTGGTGACGTGAACGCCTACCGTGGAAAAGTGATTATTGTATCTTCCAGGAATGCAAAAGCACTTGCTCGGGACGTCACCATCGCCCGCCCCAAGGCTGTCCTGACTGTTGTTGACGATCAGCGGCCGATCAAGAGTCTTCCGATGACCAATCGTGGCGGAGGAATTCGGGGAGGCGGTCCTGTTTTTGCCAATATTTCAATACAGACTGCAAAAAAAATCGCCAAAGCTGCCGGCGTTTCGGAATCGCTGGTGGTGATCGACGACCAGAACCCAGGTGCGGTTACCCAGCAAACTGAAAAAAAGTTGTCGATCAAGTTGAACGTAATCGATCAGCCGATGCACAATCCCAACGTGGTCGGTTGGCTGGAAGGCTCGGATCCCAAGCTGAAACATGAGCACGTCATTATCGGTGCTCATCTGGATCACCTGGGAACCCGGGGCCAAGAGGTGTTTCCAGGGGCCGATGACAACGCGAGTGGCTCGACTGCGATTCTGCAAATTGCCAAAGCACTGGCAATTAATAAGGTGCGCCCTAAAAGAAGTATCTTGATGATGTGGTTTGCCGCAGAAGAGATTGGTTTGGTTGGATCTCGACATTATGCAAACAACCCCTTGAAACCTCTGAAAGACTGTATCTGCATGCTGAACATTGACATGATCGGTCGCAATGAGGAGCAAGAGGATGAGCCGGCTTCAGAAAATGAAGACACGATTCATTTGATTGGAACCAAAAGATTAAGCCCAAAAATGCACGAATCTTTGATCGAGGCCAACCAGTACGTCGGTTACAAGTTTGAATACGACGAGGAAGACAGTGTGTTTCGACGAAGTGATCAAGCTTCTTTCCACGACAAGGGGATTCCGGTTGCGTTTGTTTTTGGAGGTTTCAATCCTTACTACCATCAAACCACCGACACTATCCGGGGAATCAATTTTTCCAAGATTTCGAACTGTGCACGGTTGTTTTTTGCGGCGAGTTTTATCGCTGCGGAACACGGTCATTATGTGCAGCGGTAGCCGCTTTGAACGCCATTGGTTGCCCAAGACACAGTAGTGCCTGCGAAGTCGTTCCTGCGAAGTTGTGACTCTAGCGCTTGAGCTGCTGGTTTGGGTCGGTCCGGGTTGGGAACGGTTGAAATGGCTAAAGGATCCAGAAAAAAAATAAAAAAAAATGCTTTCCTTGGGCACAACCTCAACCGGACTAGTTTATTGAGACTGTGATTCAATAAATTGCGGGCCACGATTTTTTTCGCCTAATTCAGTTTAGATATTCACTGGAAAAGAGGCTGGGACGGTTGGGGGACTGAGTCTAATTCGCGAGAGCCTTTGGCGTTCCGGGACAGGCATTGAAATTTTTAAAAAGCGATCTAACCTTCGAACGACTTTTTCAAAAATTTCAATCCACGAGACCGTAACTATGAAAAACCCAAAATTGTTTTCTGTTCTGCGACAGACCGCCCTGGCGGACAAGGAAAAAGCCTTAATGAGCTTGGAGCTGCTGTCTGAGCACCCAGCAGGTATTGGTGACCATTCCACCGGGGACTTCTACAAAAGCGCTGAGGAAGCCTTGGCTTTGTTGGTCGATGCTGAAGATCGCTTGGAAACATTGGGGCGATATTTCCCGGCAGGGTTGCCAGAACGTAACGGCGAATTGGTCTCGTCATCCGTGACACAAGACTCGCGTTAGCAAAAACTGGGGACCGAACCAAATCGGGTTGGAGCCGAGGAAGCTGGTGATGCACTGCCTAATCCTGTTTGACCACGGTGATTGTTAGTCAGCTATTTCGAGGATTATTTTCAGGATCTACGCAAAAATATCGTTTTTAGCGGATTGATTTGAAGGGAATTCAGGCTGCGACCCGATTTTATTTTTAGTATAGTTTAGGGTGACGCTGAGGTGCTTTCCTCTCCCCTCCTTTTACCGATCCTCGGAGCAGACAACTATGCTTAGCATTTATGGCAAGAAGCAAAAGTTTTGCGATGGCGTTTCTCGCAGGAGTTTCTTGAAAATCGGTGGCTTTGCCTTGGGAAGTCTAGGTGGTGTTCCCTTGGCTGATATCCTGCAGGCTCAGGACAGTTCGGGCAATCGGTCGTCTCACAAAGGCCTGATCAATATTTTTTTAGGAGGAGGGCCTCCCCATCAAGACATGTGGGAGATCAAGACCGAGGCACCAGTGGAAATTCGCGGTGAGTTCAAGCCCATCTCAACCAAGGTGCCCGATATTCAGATTGGTGAATGCTTCCCGAAAATCGCCGCGATGATGGACAAGTTTGTCGCGATCCGCTCGGTGACTGGCTGCGCCGGAGGCCATGATGCTTACCAATGTTTGACAGGTTGGAATCGAGGTTCGTTTTCTTCGATCGGGGGGATGCCCAGTATTGGGTCAGCAGTTGCTAAGGTTAAGGGATCGGTCGATAGTTCTATCCCAGCCACTGTCGGGTTGGCTGCCAAAACCAAACATGCGCCCTGGTCAGAGTCAGGGCAAGCCGGGTTTTTGGGTGATGCTTATCAGCCGTTTAAGCCCAATGGGAAAATGATGGCTGACTTGAAGCTTAACGGAATTACGCTTGATCGCCTGGCTGACCGCAAATCACTTCTCAATAGTCTGGGGAACCTAAAACGAGATTTTGAGAACGTTCGCAACATGAATTCATTTTCGCAGGAGGCTTTTGGGGTGCTGACCTCAAGCCGACTGGTGGATGCACTTGACTTGAGCAAAGAAGACCCGAAAATTGTCAAAAAATACGGAGACGGCAAACCTTATCAATACCAATATGATGGGGCGCCAACCTGCAATGATCACCTGTTAATGGCACGTCGATTAATTGAAGCCGGAGTGCGATCGGTTTCGCTTTCGTATGGTCGATGGGATAGCCACGGGAAAAATTTTGATTTGGTCAGGGATCATGGTGCCAAATTGGATCAGTGCTTGACGGCACTTGTAGAAGATCTCCAAGAGCGGGGTATGCTCGATGATGTGACGGTGATCGTGTGGGGCGAATTTGGTCGGACACCGAAAATCAACAAAGGTGCTGGACGAGATCACTGGCCGCAGGTGAGCTGCGCTTTGATGGCGGGTGGGGGTATGAAAACGGGACAGGCAATTGGTGCCACGAATCGCCTTGGTGAATTCGCGACCAAGCGGCCGGTCAGTGTCCAGGAAATTATTGCGACACTGTATCACAACCTAGGGGTTGACCCTATGAGCACAACGCTGGTTGATCCTACGGGGCGTCCCCAGTACCTGCTTGATCATCGCAAGCCGCTGCCGGAACTGGTCTAACCGACCTTAATTCTTCTTTCAATGCTGGTTCAAACGATTGAAGCGGCTCCTGATTTCGTTTTCGGTTCCCAGGGTAAAATAAACCACACACTGGAACTCCATTTTGGGAACCAACGCAAATTGACGCAGTGGTGCGATGTAGGAGCAGTTGAAGCCATTACCGCCCCGATATCGATAACAGGTAGCATTTCCTGGCGCGAACACGCTGACACCCCAGTTGTCGGATTCATGGTGTCAGATACCGTATTCACATCAAAGTAATTTCAAGCAAGTGATTTTGTTGTTTTGTCACAGAACGCCTGATTTCAACTTAAGAAAAATGATACAGTTTTTGCGGCATGTTTGGCTTCGATTCCTGATATCATTCAAGGACTTCAACAGACTGGTGAACGGATCCTTATGGAATTAGATCGTAACGAAGCATTTGAGTTGATGTGTCAGTACACTGAAAGCGATAGTCTACGAAGACACATGCTGGCGGTGGAATGTGCCATGGTCGCCTATGCAAAACAACATGGTGAAGATGAAACCAAATGGGGAATCATTGGTCTCCTTCACGATTTTGACTACGAAAAATGGCCGAACCCTCCGGACCATCCATTGAAAGGTGCAGCGATTTTGGCAGATCAGGGGTACCCGGAAGACGTTATCTATGCGATTAAATCACACGCCGATTATTTAACGGATTGTCCCCGAGTGTCGTTGGTCGATAAAACCCTCTATGCCTGTGACGAGCTAGCTGGGTTCATTACCGCAGTTGCTTACGTGCGTCCCGAAGGGATCCACGGGATGACTGCGAAAAGTGTCAGGAAGAAGATGAAATCCAAGGGATTTGCAGCCACGGTCAATCGGGAAGACATCCTCCGGGGAGCGGAAGATCTGGGGATTGAGCTGAATGATCATATTCAATTCGTGATCAATGCCATGGCTGAAAACGCGGATTTGTTAAAACTCACTCCTCAAGATTAAAACCGCGCATGCAAAATTTTCGGTATTGCCCGTTGATCGTTGGTTGCTTGAGCTTGTTACTTGAGGTCGCCCCGGCAGGGGCTGTCGAGAATCAAAAGCCGAATGTGCTTTTAATCATGGTGGATGATCTTGGTTTTTCTGATCTCGGTTGTTACGGGAGTGAAATCAGAACACCTCACCTAGACCGTCTTGCCGAAAATGGAGTGAGATTTACACAATTTTACAATACCGCCCGTTGTTGGCCGACCCGAGCAGCTTTAATGACCGGCTACTACCCACAGCAAGTTCGACGAGATGCGTTGCCGGGGATCCAGAAAGCCAGTCGTCCGAACTGGGCGCCTTTGTTGCCAAAACGGCTTCGGCCGCTGGGGTACCGGTCTTACCACTCCGGTAAATGGCACCTAGACGGAATGCCGATTCAAAATGGTTTTGATCGATCCTATTACTTGAAGGACCAGGGTCGGTTCTTTTATCCCAAGGTCCACTGGAAAGATGACATCAAGCTTGAGCCGGTCGATCAGGGTTCGGGATATTATGCGACGACGGCAATTGCCGATCATGCGATCGAGTGTTTGAAAGAGCATCAATCGCAGTCCCCGGATCAACCTTTTTTCCATTATCTTGCTTTCACGGCCCCCCATTTCCCGTTGCAGGCCTTGCCCGAGGACATCAAGCGATATGATGAAATCTACCAAATCGGCTGGGATCAGATTCGTCAGCAGCGTTGGCGGAAAATTCGCAAATCCGGAATTGTCAGCGGTAATCTTTCCGACATTGAGTATCAAGTTGGTCCGCCTTACGCGTTTCCAGCTGCGCTGGAAAAACTGGGCGAGGGGGAACTGAATCGTCCCAGGCTTTGGAAAAAGCTTAGCCCTCAACAGCGGAGTTTCCAGGCGAAAAAGATGGCCGTCCATGCGGCGATGATCGACCGGGTCGATCAGGAAATCGGTAGGGTTATCACGCAGCTAAAAGCAATGCAGGCCGTCGAGAATACGGTGATCTTTTTCCTTTCCGACAATGGGGCGAGTGCCGAAATTATGGTCCGCACAGACGGTCATGATCCGGCAGTTCCGGCGGGGTCAGGTGCTTCCTATTTGTGCCTGGGTCCGGGTTGGGCCACGGTAGCAAATACGCCTTTTCGCAGACACAAGACTTGGGTTCATGAAGGTGGGATTCGGACGCCGTTGATTATCCATTGGCCAACAGGCATCCAAGGCAAGCTAAAACTGAACCGTTCTGTGGGCCACGTTATCGATTTGGTCCCAACCATTTTGGAGCTGGCCGGAGGTGAGCCCCTCCCTCGAAAAGGCGGTCCCGACTTGCCCGGTCGTAGCTTGGTGCCATGGTTTGAATCCGAGGTGACCCGGAGGGACCAAGAAATCTGGTGGTCCCATGAAGGCAATCGAGCTTTGCGAAAAGGGCAATTTAAAATTGTTGCTGCGAAAGGGGATTCCTGGGCGCTTTTTGATCTACAGCAAGATCCGACAGAACAAATAGACTTGGCTCACAAGAGTCCAAACAAAGTTGCGGCCATGGAGCAACGCTGGCTAGACCTGCAGCAATCGTTTATTCGGCTGCATCAATCAGAGCATCCTCCCGATCCCTAAAATCGGAAGAACATGAATTTTCCCCAGATGTGACTCGATGATGAGCAAACGTGGGTCAGTGCGTGGAATAAAGTGCTGAATCGGTGAATGAAACAACTTGTTTCTCGCCTGTCACAATTCTTCAGCTAGATTGTCTATACCCTTTGTCCATTGAATCCCCTTTCCTGTTTTTTGAAGCGGAGCGAGAGAACTCGTGCCAGCAATCAGTCCCAATATCGAGGTGGGTTGCTCCGGTGTGCTGACAGCAACGGTGCAGCCCGGCAGCACCATTGTTTTGGGGGGCGACCCGGATGCCGAGGTTTTTTCAACTCCCTCAATGATCAACTTGATGGAACATGCTGCCAGGAAAGCGATGGCTCCTTTTCTGAGTCCAGGTGAAGAGTCTGTCGGAGTGGATGTCGAAGTTAAACATCTTGCCGGCACACCTTTGGGAAATGAGATCAAGGCCGTAGCAACGGTGACCCAAGTAGACAAAAACATTGTTTCATTTGAAATACAAGCTTATGACGGCTGGGAAAAAATAGGCACTGGAATTCATCGGCGTGCTGTCGTAGAGATTAGCAAAATTGCAGAGAGGGTCACTCACAAGCGAAATTCAAGTTCTCATCGAATGCAACAGCCGATCCAAGAGCAACCCCAAACCGCGGGCCGATGCTTAAAATCAGAACTAGCGAGGCTACCACTTGATGGTTTTCAGATGATTGAGGTGAAACACGAAGAGAAAATACTCAAAGTCATCTTGAACCGTCCGGAAAAGAAGAACGCGATTAATCGGGCAATGACCGAAGAACTAGCAGTCCTGTTTGAGTGGTTAACACAACATGGCCAAGGGGTTTCAGTTGTTATTTTTTCTGGAGCAGGAGACTCTTTTTCGACAGGCGACGACGTCTCTGAACTGCAACCGGAAGATTTGGACTCCATGCAGGAATTAAGCCTTTTGCGGGGTGCCGTCTACCGAAAACTGGCGAACCTTACACAGGTCACCATTGCAGCAGTTGATGGCTTTGCCCTAGGAGGCGGGTTTGTTTTTGCGGCTGCCTGTGATTTCCGAGTGGCGACCCGCAATGCTCAATTTGGTTTACCCGAAGTCAGGCTTGGGTGGCCCCCCAACTATGGAATCGAAATCCTTCGATCATCCTTGGGAAGGGCAAAAGCTATTCAATGGTCGACTTTAGGCCAACGGGTTAACGCGCAGGCAGCCCACGATGAAGGGTTCTTGCGAAAAATCGTTCCCAGGGAATTGTTGCTGAAAACGGCGGATCAGTTAGCAAAAACGATCAGCCAAAACTCTCCTTTTGCAGTTGCCGCGATCAAGAAAATCTTGCCTTTGGAAGAGGGTTTGTCTGACGAAAATGCCACCCAGGAGTTCTTGGGTTGTTTGGAAACCGAACAGGCTAAGAAGGCCCTTGAAAAATATTCATGAATGTTATTCAACGGTGCCCTAGTCGATCCACATGAATTCGGGGTGATTATAGAGCAAATGGGCGACCTGTTTCCACTTCAACAATTGTTGAAGCTTTGGATCGACCTGTTTTGCAATTAACGCCATGGCGATTTTTAATTCCTGGGCAGTGGGCTGTCGCCCGATCGCAGCACGCCACATCTGGCGGACCCTACTGGTGTCGTTTTTGACGGATTTACTGGAGATGATTTTTTGTCCCCAGTCTTCCGCAAGCTCGTGAACCAGTGGGCTATTGAGCATGGCCAATGACTGATTAGGCACTAGGCTAATTGAACGGCGTCCAATTGATTTTCCGGGATCCGGGAAATCAAAAGTTTGCAAAAAGGGATCAAAGTAATTTCGTCGCACCTTGATGTAGATGCTCCGCCGGTTGTCGCCATCTAAGGGGCCTGATTTGGGAATATTGGAAGGCTTGTTGCCCGTAGCATAGGAAGGCACAAAGACATCGACACTCGGTCCGAGCATCTTTGGGTTAAGCATCCCTGAAATGTTCAGCATCGAATCCCGGAGCTGTTCTGCGGTTAGTCGGCGTTTGGAGCGATAGGCCAAGAATTGGTTGGTTGGGTCACGGTTGAATGTCGCATTGGAAACCTGGCTGGATCGTTGATAGGCTTGGGAAACCATGATCAGGCGGATCATGGTTTTAGTTGACCAACCATTGTCAATTAATTGTCGAGCCAGATAATCCAGTAGTTTTGGGTGCGTTGGCAGCCGTCCTAGTTTGCCAAAATTGTTTGGTGTCTCAACGATCCCCCGGCCGAGCAAATGATGCCAAATTCGGTTGACCCAAACCCGTGCGGTTAACGGGTTTTGCCGATGCGCAATTTGTTCTGCTAACCAGAGTCTACCACTCGACTGTTTTTGGGAATTGGGCAGCAGCGTGTCGATTCCCGCAGGGGCGAGTGCTTCCAGGAATCCGCGGGGAATCACTTTGCCTTTGTTTCGATGTTCCCCTCGAATCAGCAGTTGGACATCTTGGCCATTGACATCTTTGGCAGCACGGGTCCAGAGACTCCATGAAGGATCGAGCTTTTCGATCGCACTGATTTTCGCCATGAGTTGACGCGTGTCATTTGGAGATTGAATTCCCAGTTCATCACTGATGGGGAAATAATTGCCGCCTGCTTTCGGGTTTTGGGCTTGGCGCCGCTGTTTGCGTTTGGAGGTCAGGTAGTTGGCCAAGTCGGCTTCCAGTCGTTTGACATCTTGGGCAGTTACCGCATTAAGCTTTTTTCGGCTGCTTGTTCGGGTTGAACTAAGTTCAGTACTCCAGAAGATGCCTGCCATCGCGTAGTAGTCTGCCTGGCTGACGGCATCAAATTTATGGTCATGACACCTGGCGCACTCGGTGGTGATTCCTAGGAAGGCTTTTCCCACGACGTCGATCTGGGCATTGATTTCATCCCACCGTTGTTTGAGAGGATCCACCGCCATGAAATGCATTTCATGCATGAACAATGCACTGGTCGCTGTTACGCTCTGGTTCTGGATTCCACTGGGGCCAGCACGAATCTCTTGGGGGGGCAGTAAGTCGCCAGCTAGGTGTTCCTTGATAAATTGGTCGTAGGCTAGATCTGTGTTAAAGGCAGAAATAACGTAATCGCGGTACTTCCACGCGTACGGTTTTTCCTGGTCCGTGACATGCCCCTTGGTCTCTGAAAAACGGATGACATCGAGCCAGTGTCTTCCCCAGTGCTCCCCGAAACGAGGATCTTCCAGTAACCGGTCAACCAGTCGACCGATTGCTTGCCGGGCATTCGCCCGGAATTCTTTTTCAAAGGCCTCGATCGCCACCGGTGTCGGCGGTAATCCGATCAGGTCGAAGTGCATTCGCCGGATCAACTCTCTGGGCGAGGCCGGACCCGTGGGATCTAGTTTTATCTTTTGCAGTTTCTCCAAGATAATTGAATCAACCGTTTCTCCTTCCCTTGTTTTTTTTAGGGGATGCCATGCCCAGTGGTCATGCCGCCTTTCTTGTAAATTAAACACCGGTTTGGGTTGGGATGATTTTACGATACGGGGATCCGTGGCCCCAGTTTTGATCCAATCGCGAAAGTCATCGATAACTTGTTTGGGAAGACGAGAATCGGGTGGCATTTGAAGATCGCCGTTACGGTAAGTGATTGACTCGAGTAGCAAACTTGTCTCTGGTGATCCTGGGACCACGGCGGGGCCAGAGTCTCCTCCTTTTCGAATGGATTGTTTAGAATCCAGCAAAAGGCCGCCCATGATGTCCTCAGAATTTTCGGAGTGGCATTCATAACAGTGTGCAACTAGTATTGGACGGATTTTGTTTTCAAAAAACGCTAAGTCCTCCAATGGTTTTTCCTGGGCATGCAAAGCGGAAAGTGGGACCGTCAAGACCATGCACAGGTACATCAATCGACACATGGCATTCATTGGTTTCGGCATCTTGGTAATGGCAAATTAAAACAAGTCGAATCCACGACCCCTCACAAATCTAAGAGGAAAACCTGAGGACGTTGCAAGCTAAATGACAAGTGCAATGTAATCTTCAGAGGTGAGAGATCTATATCTTAATCTTTGTCCCGGGGAAAACCCAAGTCAGACATTGTTTTTAGATAGTATTTGTCGAATGCCACCAACAAGCTTTCGAGGTTTGAATAAGGTGCGGGCTGAAATCCTGGCGTGGCAACCCCTTTTTGGACTCGTTCGCACATTTCCCAGTCTTGACGATTGGTTAAATCCCAAAACCTTGAAGCTTTCTTGGAGTCAAAGCCCTTGGTGTGAATGGTTTCAG
>JAZABE010000621.1:0-1058 GCA_036137535.1 Planctomycetota bacterium
AGAATGCGTACAAAGTTCTGCGAAATTGGTAGCTTCCTTGGCTTGGCTCGTACCGAAATCGTCCCATAAAAATTTCGGCCCAAATTCCGTCCGGCTGATAAGGCATCACCGTGGCTCCCCCTAAATCCAGATTAAGTAACCGACTGGTCCTTAAAACAGAATCATGGATCATCCAACTGGGAAGCCGATACCGAGTCATCCGCGTCAATCGCCGATTTTCCGGATCGCGCGACCAGTTCCGGGCATTCACTTCACTACTTTGCTGATAAGCCTGGCTGGTCACAATCAATTTGAGAATGTGTTTGACATCCCAATTGTTCTCCATGAATTCAACGGCCAACCAGTCCAGCAACTCGGGGTGAGTTGGAAATTCGCCCCGAAGACCGAAATCATCAGGAGTGCGAACCAAACCATTACCAAAGCAGATTTGCCAAAGCTGGTTAACAATCACCCGAGCCGTTAGCGGATTGTCCCGGGAAACCAACCAACGGGCCAACTCCAGTCGGGAAGTCGGTTCTATTGTCAAAGGTGCAAACAAATCCTGGGGAAATCCCGGGTCCACTTCGTCCCCTTTTTGATCCCACACCCCCCGGGTGAGCACAAACGTTTTTCGAGCAGCTTTCCGTTGTTGCAGCACCATCACCCGCTGATCCCCAGCGTTGCTTTTAAACCGGGACAACTGCCGGTTGGCATCATTCAATTCTTTTTTTGCTTTTTGATAAGCAACGTGGCGAGTCAAAAACTGTTCCAAAACGGCCGATTTAATTTGGTTTTCAGCTTCGGTTTGGTTTTCTTCCCCCAAAGCTGCCAATCGTTCCAACGGCGTCCTGTTAAAGGAACGCACTGCGCGGCCGGGTTCGGAACAGGTAGAAATTTTAAACCGCCCAATGTTGGCATCCCCACGGGTCGACCGGTGCAACAGGACGAAAATCAGTTCCTGGTTTTCGTCGAGAACCAAGGGCTCCCGGAGGGCAAAAATGGCAGCATAAGGCTTCAACGGATCATGGGTTTCCGTGGTCCAACCATTCCGTGGATCATCATCAAGTGTTCCGGAAACT
>JAZABE010000622.1:0-8159 GCA_036137535.1 Planctomycetota bacterium
AAAACCTTGGACAAGTCGATGCCAACGACCTCGTCGTTGGCATTGCAATCCCATCTTGGGTCGAAGTGATTGGAAAGCCTACTCCAGCTGCAGGTGAAGCAGTGGTCAAAAACCTTGGAGAGACTCAGGGGATTGTCTGGACAGTCAGCTACCTTCCTCCAGGGCGGGATTCGATTGTTACGCTCAATCTTGAACCGAAAGAAAACAGGGCATTCAACTTGAAAACGGAATGGACCACTGCACCCGTTTCGGGAGAGTCCAAAGTCATGGTGACGCAACCCAACCTGGAAACCCGTATCTCCGGACCTGAAGAAGTCAAATATGGCGCAAAAGCCGTCTACACAATCACTATTGAAAACACAGGGAATGGCATGGCTGAAAAAGTCGCTATTTCACTCTCAGAAAGCCTTGGAGGAGACAGCGCAACAATCGGCCTGATCCCATCCGGAGCGACAAAGCAATTTGAAGTTGAATTGATAGCAGGCAAAGCTGGCCCGATGAAACTTGAGGCCTTGGTTAAAGGGGAAGCTGGCATTGAATCTGAGATCAAAAAAGACATCACCGTTCGTCGAGCGAAGTTAATCGCCAAGGCAAGCGGGCCAAAATTCAAATACGCTGGAAGCGCCATTACCTATAGCATCTCTGTGGAAAACCAAGGGGATGCAACGGCCAAGAACATCAGTGCAGCAGCGCTTTTGCCTATCCATGCTGTATATATCAGTGGCCTTAATCAAATTACCGAAAATGATGGGCGAAAAATTGGTTGGAAGGTTCCGGAAATACCCGCAGGATCCAAACGGGACTACATCATTACGTGCCTGATCAACGAAGCCGGGGCCGCCAGGATGGAATTCGGTGTCCGCTCTGAAGGGGGCCTAACTTCTGGCAACGTCGTTAACACCAAAGTAGAAGCACTGGCCGACTTGAAGCTTGAAGTTGTCGATCCACGCGGACCCCAAGCAGTGGGACGAGATGTTACTTATGAATTGCATATTAAAAACCGAGGGACTAAGTCGGCTCAAAATGTCCTCGTGTCCGGTGAGTTTTCAGACTTCATTGATCCCATTTCCGGAACGGGCGCCAAATCCCAGCTAGACCAAGGCGGGGTCATCACGTTTGATCCCATTCAGCAAATCAAAGTAGGTGAAACCGTTGTACTTAAAGTCATCGCCAAGGCAACAAAACCCGGAACCCACACGTTCCGGGCAATCGTGAATTGCCAAGAACAGGACATCCGCAAGATTTCTGAAGGCACCACGAAATTTTTTGGCGACAGCTCCAATTTGAATCCAGACAAGGCTGCCCAGCTCGAACCAGAGTCTGAAAGGTTCAATCCGCCAGCTCAAAATCTTCCAAGTGCTTTTGAACTCCCCGTTCCAAATCCGACTCCCAGTAATTCAAAATCATAACAGACGCGCATCATAAGGAACTTTGTGCACGGAACTCTGACCAATCCGGGTTGCACCCTGAATCGTTTTTGTCTTGATCTTGGTTTTGGCAAGGTTTCTCATGAAAGCAACCCGGTGAAAATCTCTGGGATTGCGATCCCCCGATTTACATGTCAACCAGTTCCTGGACTTCGCTTGGTAAATCAAACTTTGTGTCCTTCAGATCAATGTTAAATTCAACCGATGACATTTTGATCATGACAGAATTCGGACCAACCTTCTCTTCCACGGTCCAAGAACTCAACAAACCATTTTTTGATTTTTTGTAGTTTGACTCATAAGACTCAACATCGATTTTCCCCATGGGAGACACAACTTTATTCACGGACTTGAGTTTCAAGCCCGTTTTGATGGAATAGTAGTCCTTCCGAGGGTCTCCGTTTTTCCGAATCATTTCCACCACGTAGCACTCCTCACCTTTGACTTGCTCTTTGCCAACGGTTTTCATGGACTTGTAGTATTTCATGGGAGTCAGTGTAGAAGCCAGATTGATTCCCGCCAAAACCTGTTCGGCTTCTTCACCTTCGATGATTCTCGCTCCTTGAATTGTAGAATTTTCCCAAATGGTCTTCCCGTCGGATCCCCTTTCCTGGAGACCCAATGCGCCCATATCAGCCCTGAAGTGAAACTTGTTCGGGGTCACAAAAACCACCTCAATTTTCCCTTTGAGGTTCGCAGCGGGAAGCGACATTTCCCCTTGAAGTTTGGCATTCTTAATCGATTGATATCGTTCCTTTCCCCCCGTGACTTCGATGTATTTTGACAAGATTTTTTCTGCCGAAGGCAGTTCTGTTTGGCCCTGAGCGTTTACGTTCGTCCAACAAGCGAAGGACACTAGGACAAGAACACATAAATGTTGATTTTTCATCGATTCCTCATAATAAGTTCAGACACCGTTATTGTTCTTTTGACTGAATCCATTGTATCGCCCGTTTCAGCGTAGGGTCTATTTCTTTGGACAAATTGGCCTGGTTTAATGTGATCGTCTCGTCCGGTGTCACACCCTGACCCTCTAATACCTTTCCCGATGCGGAAATGTAATTGGCAATTGCGTATTGAAATCCATCACCATTGGGAAGTTTTTCAACGGTCGACGGCAGGGACAATCCGGCCGTCCGTCTCCCAAATATTTTCGCAATTCTCAGATCTTGTAGTCCACCCGCATAGATTTCCGAAGCCGATGCAGATGCCTCGTCCACAAGTACTGCGATCTTATTGGCATAAGGCCTTGCATTCTTGAAAAGTGCCAATTTAAGTTCACTGTTTTTCATTTTCATGACCCCTAAGGGTGCCGGATTATTGGTCAGTGGCGAAGCCATTCCCATCGTCATTCCCACAATACCGCCTCCATTACCCCGAATATCGATAACCAGTCCATCAGCTTCCCGGAAATCCTTAACCGCTTTTCGAAAAGCGGGCATCAATCGAACTGGATCAAAAAAACCGGTGAACCGAAAATATCCAACATTGGAATCCAGCAAACGAGATTCCATATCAATTCGCATTGAGGGCAAGTTTCCATACTGAACCGTTCTTCCTGGAGGTTCAGACAATTCAATCTCAACACTCTGCTCGTTTTGATCCTGATCAAGAAAGCTACATTTTCTTTTTGCAGCCACTGGACCCGTAATCGTATTCCCAAACTGGTAAGCGACCAAAGTCTCGAATCGCATTACCCCTGAAAAGGAACTTGCCTTTTCAAGAAAGTCAGATACTTTCTTCGACCCTACAGCGGTGATTTGCCACCCTGCTCTGATTCCTTTACGTTCCGCATCAGAACCTTTCCTGACAGCCGAAACCAAGATCTTATTGCTGGAGAGTCGAAAAGAAAGACCTGAATCGGCATTGCCTGTTCTTGCAATTTGCGTCGCCTTGAATGTGGTCGCAGGAATGACTGCATAATGTGACTTTCCCAGCCGGGAAATCATTTCATTTAAAATACCCCGAACCTCTTCGACGTTTTTTGCCTCTTTGATCTTGGGACGCAGCTCTTCTCTTGCTTGATTCCAGTCGACCCCCCCAAAATCATCTTCCCAATAAGATTCCTTGATCTTGTTCCAAATGTAATCAAATGAATCGAGATGGATTTTGTTGTCGTCTATTTTTTCCGATACGAATATCAGACCGCGAAAATTTTGGGAAGCTTTCTTGACCGGAACAAACTCAGATGCAGGTGCTGCGACTAGAAGACTTAATTTAACGCTGTTAATCGTTTTGAACGTGCTGACCAGAAAAACCATGAAAACGATGGCACAGGCGATCATGATGGAAACAAAAATCCAGGCCTTTTGACCCGTGGGAACAATTGGCTGAGCATTTCCGCTTTCAAAAGGAAAAGTCTTTATTCTTTTTTGCTCGAACGTATTCACAACAAACTCGCGATTAAATCAATCAGACAATTAATATCACAACACCCTAAACTGACTTGCCAACGACTGATCCCAGCGGACATTTAGGTTCTAGGGGTTCTCAGTCAATCATAGGAATCTTCCGCCAAGTCATTCGTGATTTTTCAAGGATTATTGTGATTTTTCCGAGAATTTCTTGGTTTTTCAACACAGACAGTTTCTCCACTGATGTTTTCTCAACTCCACTCCAAGAAATTAAAAAAGCCGCAATACTGCGGCTCTCCCATACCTCTAAAAAACCAAGCTCACGGTGCCGACGCAATCCCCTGGAGCTTGGCGACTTCAGCTTTCAACGCAGTAATTTCCTGTTCTTTTTGTTTAACCTTGGCTTCCGCCTGGACCGATGCGTTTTTCGTACTTTCGGCAGATTTCTTAGCACCGCCTAATTGCTTAAGGTCGGCATCCATTAAGACCTTTAACTCGGAAACCATTTTTTCAGTGGCAGCCTGTTTTTGTTGAGTCTGAGTCAGCTCCTGAGCCAACTTTTCCATTTCGCCAGTTTTTTTCTTGATGGTAGCCTGATAACCTGAAACTTTTTGGGTCTGGTTCTTGATCAAAGAATCCATCGCCTGTAACGACGCCGCCACATCAGAGTCACTAGGTGAAGCTTTTTTAGCTTGATCGATCTTGGCTTTCGCCTCATTTAAATGGCCCACCGAAGCCTGGGTCTGTGACATGACGCTTTGAATTCCGGCGATTTCAGTTTTCATCGTGGAACTCGATTTCACCAACGCTACCGACTTGGTTTTCAGCGTTTCAAATTCAGCAGCTTTACCCTCGACTTTTGATTTGGACGCAACATAAGCATTCTGCATCTCTGCCATGATCTTTTCAGCCGCCCTATGTTTTTCAAGCAACTCGCCATGGTTAATCGCGAGTTTTTCGAGTTCTGAATTTTTGACACCAATTTTTGACTTTAAATCACGAAACGTTTGTGAGAATTCAATTGCTTGTTGGTAGCGGACCTGGATCGCTTTGGCCTGTTCGGCTGCCGCCACGGACGCATCGGCTGCTCCTTTGGCTTGGGTATATTTGTCTTGTGCCGGTTTGAGCAAAGGATCCATGGATGCAATCACCTTTTTAGCAGCCGCAAGATCGGAATTGTACTGAGTCATGTTTGCCTGATCGGCACCCATCGTTTTGGTCAGCGTTGCCAACTGTGTATTTAAATTCGTCAGAGATACAGTCTTTGTTTTCAACTCTGTTTCCTTGACGGTAATGGCCTTTTTCATCTCTTCTGCCAGTTTTTTCAGTTCAGGATCAGTCGTCAAATTCTCCGCTGCCGTCGCAGCACCGTTATGCGCCTTTTTCATTTCCGGGATTGCCTGATTGAGTGCTTCGACACGCGTTTTAGTCGTTGCGATCTGCTGATTCATTGTCGTCAAAGACTTTTGATCCCCTGCCATTTTAGGAGTTAGCTTCCCGATTAATCCATTCAAATCCGTTACCTGCTTTTTGGATGCGGCCAACTGCGTGGCAATCTTGTCGACCGCAGATTTGGCGGTCGTCGCGGTAGTCACCAATTGCCTGGATTTTTCTAAGGCTGCAACTGCGTCTTTCTGCGCAGCTGCCAAACGCTGTGTAAGTGGCTGAGGATTGGATGTAAGCGTCGCGAGCTGTTTTCCATCTGCTGCATTAAATTGCCGAATTTCTCCAGTCCAGTCTCCTGCGAAACATAGATTGGTTTCATCACAATGCGTAACGCCCATCACGATCTCTGTAAACACTGGAAAGGCAAACAATTGCTTCCCCGCTTGGTCCCAAATTTTTGCATAACGATCGCGACCAGCGGAAACCAACCGACCGTCACGAGTAAACTCCACCCCTAACGAACCGCCGCCATGAGCACTCCAGTTTTTCACCTGTCCTCCATTGTTCATTTCCCACAGCCGGATTGAAGCATCTTCGCTCGTTGTGGCAACAATATTTGAGTCACTCCTCCAGGAAATACCGGTGATGGACTTCGAGTGTGCTTTTAATGTCAAGTATTCTCGGCCTGTAGTAGCTTCCCAGACATAAACCCCACCATTTCGATCACCGGTACACAACAAAACTCCATCAGGACTGAACTCCAGCGACGTCACCCAATCAGTATGTTTTTTGATTTCATAAACCAGTGAGTTGTCAGACGTTGAATAAACACGAATCATTTTCTGGGGGCCACCTAAAGCAATCAGCTTTTGATCCGAGCTGATATCCGCTGCCAAAACAGTATCGAGCTCATCCCCAACTTCTATGATGCGTTCCCCGTACTTGATATTCCAAACGATGACTTTTCCCTGTGAACCACCACGACCTCCCCCCGCCAACAACAGGCTCCCGTTGCGAGAAAATTTGAGCACCGAAATCGTCCCCTCAGGGAAAGGCAGAACCCCTTTAAGTTTCCGTGTCTTGGAATCAAAAATGAGAACCTGTTTTTGACCACTAATGGCAGTCAATGGTGCCCAGGGACTCGTAGTGATTGCCGTAATGCCCGTTGTCCGCTTTGCGTAATTTTCAGGTTCGAGATCAAGTGTCGCCGGCAGTGGCATAATCGTTGGCTTGCCAACGGCTGGATCGGACAGCGCAAAATCAAATTTTTTCTTTTTCTTGATCATGGACTTACTGGTAGAAGTTTCCAGGGCACCTAGTTCAATCCACTTTGAAATGACTGCGAGTTTTGCGTCAGATATTTTGGGCTGCTCGGGTGGCATGGCAGGCTCATCATCATGATTAACAAGCGCAAAAAGATAACTGTCCCCGACTTCTCCTGGTTCAATCACCTCTCCTGAACCACCACCCTGCATCAAGCTGGTGTAATTGGTTAGATCCAAGTCACCTTCTTTTTTATTTTGATTGTGGCAACTGAAACAATGCTCCCGAAAAACGGGTTTGACATGATCCTCATAAGTGACCTTTTCACCTTTTTTTTCCTGTGAAAACGAAATTTCAAACGAGAAAAGAACCAAGCAGGTGCAAACAAAAAAGCGCATTACAATTCTTTCCTGAAGCATTGGAATTGGAATTGGAAGGAAACAAGTCGGCCACTGCCCGTGATGATCAATCAGCGCAGTCAGAATCAGGGCAGGAACCGTTCAAAACGGCAATACTCCATATTAACAAGAAACAGATCTCATCGCACGATTGCTTGGCAAATCCAAACAATTTATTAGGCTCAATCGAACCCAACATCCCGAACACACCGGAGCCAAACCTGACAGTTTCAGGGCAAAAAATCGCTTTAATCGCAAGGACCGGAATAGATCCCTCCCCATCGGACCTTAATATAAAATTTTACCTAGACTACCATTGCCCGGTTTGAAATGACCGGAACCGGGAAATCACAGATTATTTGATTGATCAACGAGAAATTGTGGGTTTCCTGAAGGTACTTTCTCTCGTTCTCAAAAACGGGAATCATCCACAACAGGTTTAAGGGATCACCTTCTAATTTCGGTAGCTCGATTTGCGTCACCGGTAATTCAGCTTGTGATCCCAATAACACCGAAGAAAAGTCTGGTAGTAACTGAGACTTCAAGAACAAATCACAGCTAATCGTGTGGCCATGAGAAAAACAACTCTGGTTTGACCAGGGTAATTTCGATTGTCCACCCATATATTGACAAAAAGATGTGACAAGACTCGCTGGCGCATCACTGTTAAAACATGCGGCAAATTCTATACGACGATGCCGATCCGGCACATCAAATCGCATTTCGACCAATGGCTGTGGACAAGACGAAACCCCAACGGTTAACACGACAAGTAAATTCTCCCAATTAAACTGGGCCAATGTTTTAGGTGGCCATTGACCTCCATCAATCGAAAAATAATTTACAACAGGTCCGAATATTTTTTCATATGCCTCGAGCAACTTGGGCTCGCACCGGTTCCATGGAGAATCATCACCTCCCCAAGAATTCCAAAATTCATCGGACTTTTGAATTCGCTCATAGAGTGCAGGATGGTCAGGCAGCGGCCAACAAAAGGGTGACTTGATATGACATTCTCTTGCATAGCCTTGAAACCCTTCACTCCCACTCCAAGGTGGAATGATTGCCAAAACTTCATCTTTCTCCAACAAAGCCGCACCATCCCCACCTGCAAACCAAACCACACGAAGCTGTTTTTCATTCAATCGTGGTTTCGCTTTTGCAGAAGCGCAAAATTTAGCAGGTAGAACCGGTGCGTTACCGGACTCCAAGCGTTAACGATCCAAGGCTTCCGGAGCATCGATCATATTACGAATCCAACATGATTTCATCCCGACCTTATCATTCGTTAATGATCGAAAATAAAAAAAAGCAACTTCATCATCCTGTTC
>JAZABE010000623.1:0-2129 GCA_036137535.1 Planctomycetota bacterium
CACTTAAAACGATGAGACAACGGGTCGGAGACCTCGTGATGAAACGCGTTGCGGGTGAATTCCAAGGGGAACAGGTCGAACTAAGTCAAATCACGGTTACCGTTAACTCCATCCAGGAAGTCGATGAAACCGCGGCGATCATCAAACACCTGCTAGAAACCTACCATGAAAAAGAAGATTTTGCCGTTGTCGTCCCCAAGGAACTGTTGGCACAGGCAGAACGCACCCGGGCCATGTTCAACGTTCTTCTAGTGGTGATCGCGGGAATTTCACTACTTGTGGGAGGCATCGGGATTATGAACATCATGCTGGCCACCGTCACCGAAAGGACTCGGGAAATCGGAATTCGCCGGGCGCTTGGCGCTCGACGCACGGATATCATTCGACAATTTTTAACGGAAACCGTCGTGTTGACAGCAGGCGGCGGTCTCCTTGGCGTGGTATTCGGATTGCTCTGCAAGCCTATTTTCTTTCGAATTCGAGACTTGATCGACGTGGTTTCCCCTGACCTTTTACCTCCGATTGTCTACAGCCTGGAACCGAGAATCGCTTATTGGTCCGTGGCCTTATCGCTGTTTATTTCATTTGGGGTAGGAATTGTGTTCGGAGTTTACCCAGCACGCCAGGCAGCCCATATGGACCCGATTGAAGCGTTGCGGCATGAATAATTTACTGGTTTTGAAATCACGAGGCTTCTTCAATTAGACGCATAGATTACCACCAAGTAAACTCCCGCGACTGCCAGACCAGTTCCCCAAAACCCCTTACTGGAGACGCGGTGACCTTGCACCAACCAAACCATTGGAATGGCAAAAATCGGGCAGGTGGACACCAGTGTGGTGACCACCGCAGTCTCTGAATATTGTTGGGCAATTTGAAATAACCAAATCCCAATCCATGTCCCCATAAACACCGCGGGGATAAAATAGCCCATCGACTGTCGATCGGTTAACGGTTTCCAGATCGGGGACACTATTGACTCACTTCGCGACGCTTTTACAGCTGGCTCAAGAACCTTCGGGTTGGTCAAGGGACTGTTGGATTTCCAGAAACTGCCAAACGTTTTCGGAAAACAAACACAGCCAAAGCTCATCGCTCCTGCAGCCACCACAATCCGAATGAATGAAGATTCGAGAGCTTCACACCCTTGATTCATCCCGATTTTCGCTAAAGCCACACTCAAGGCTTGGCAAAAGGCGGCCCCCACTCCGAGCAGCACACCAACCCGAAAGTTCCCCGGGAAAACATTCGGCTTCTCAAGTTCGGCTTTTTTATCGGAAACCACAACGCCCACGCCAAAGACGGTCAATCCGACACCGGCCAATAGGCTCAATGTCATTGCATCGCCCATCACCGACCAACCAATCATCAGTCCGAAAATAGGGGCCACTGTGGCAACCACCACCGCCCGCCGGGCACCAAGGATTTGCAGACTTCGCAAGTAGATGGTATCACCAACGACAATACCTAACAGGCTGCTCAGCCCAAGCCAAAGCCACGCCTGCCAGGGTGCTTGAAAAACTGGGCCCGGTTCCAAGAACACACGGACAACTGTCAGGTGAACTAGAAAAATCACTGAGGCAATTGTGTTTTTCCAGTAGTTCAATTCCCAGGCAGTCATTCGAGCCATGCTGTATAGCAAACTCGACGCCGCCCAAATTGCCGCCGCGGCAAGTCCTGCGTTAGCGCCAATCCCCATTCAACAGCCTTTCCAACAATGATTCATTGAGCGTGTCCCCCCCCGATGGCCTCTTCATTTAATCCCGGTATGCCTCGAGGATTCCAGAAGCACCCAACGCCAATGCAACTAGCTTATTTCAATATCTCGTTTAACCAACCGGCAATTTTCTGAGTCACCAGCTCGGAAGCGTCATGGTGAACAAAATGACCCGCCCCGGGAATTGTCACCAGGGTGAATTCATTGTCAACCCAATCCCAGTTTCCATTCAAACCACTGGCCAACACCGCCTGATCTTTCAACCCATGAAAGACTAAAACCGGACATTTCACCTGGGGATAGGTCAATGCATCACCATGTTTGGCAGGCTTTGACATGGGTTTCGGGTAATTGGCTTTATAGTAATTCAACATTCCTTCAAACGATGATCGCTTGAAGGCAGCAACGTATT
>JAZABE010000624.1:0-7070 GCA_036137535.1 Planctomycetota bacterium
CTTCTGTAACCAGATTGAGGACCGCCAACTCAAAATCAGAAAGCGATAGATCCTGGTTGATCTTCGCGATCAAAACACCGTTATACAGTCCTGGAGTCGAATTTGGGCCTGCAACCTGGTTTACTAAAGAACCGTTCCCTCGCAGCAGGGCTTGGCGAAATTCAGCGCGAACAATCATGTCGTACGAACTGGGGAAACGGTTGATGGGGGCATTGTTTCGATTGTAATTGATATTTTTGCTTAATCCAAAAGTTGCTCCGTGGGCCGTCTGTTTTGAAATTCCTGTCACAAATGAACTGGCGTTGGTCACTAATTGAGATGAACCTCCACCAAGGAACGGGTTGTTGAACTTCTGCTCGCTTCGGTTGAAATTAAAAACGGTATTCCATTGGACATCAAAAGCGCTTAGCGCACCTTCGACCCCACCGATTGGGCTGGTTTCCTGTACGGCAGGATCGAAGACAGAGATTGCCGCACCCGGGGCACTGACTACCTGCCCCCCTATTTTTGAGAGTATTTTTGAGTTGGAGAGAGCCATCTGAATGGCCTCTTCGAGAGAAAGTTCCTGAAAATCTAACTGTTGAAATTCGCTGACACTGGGTGGTCGACCTGCGAGTGCTTCCTGAGCAGATTCGAAGGATGGATCGTCAATTTCAGGGTATTGAATTTCTGTGAGATAATCCTGGAAATACAGGTGGCTTTCATCCGCATGAGGTTCTGGGGTTCGGCAACCTGAGATGAGTATTGCTGCCAACGAGACGCCCATGAAAAGCGCGCTCATCCGTCCCATGTTGCAAATTAACATCGAAGTTGTAATGGGATTCGACAATTTCAAGTTCAAAGGGGCTTTCGGGTAGCTAAGGCATTCAAACGCGTTGGAGAGATGACCTGACACAACGAACCGGTGTAACGATGACAATCCGAACAATAGTTAGAATCGGTACGGTGGTTTGTTTTCCTGAAGCTTGGTTGACTCAACCGGTACTCCTAGCAAGAACGGTACAGCCACTGGAATCGTCAAATTTAGATTCATTGCTGAAATCCCTCAAAACTACGTAGCTTATCACTAGTTCTGAATCAGTGGGGTTGCATGAAAATGGTTGAGAATGGCGTAAGTTATTGTCTTCAAACGATTTGCGATGTTTTTCCTGGGCGACCTTTACGATCTGGACCCCTTCGGAGAAAATGAGGAATCTGGAATGAAAGGCAGGATTTGCCGAAACGGGCCGAAGGATGACGGCGGAAATTGCGATCTAACTGTAATCAAGCCTCCTACATAGACTAAACGAGCGAATTAAATGGCTGACGTGATCAAACCACTTGAGACCGACGAATCACAAACCGAGCCCTACCTGAAACAAACGACTGACATGGATCCGTCGGAAACTCATGAATGGCTGGAGTCTTTGCAATACGTCATCAAAAGCAAAGGCCCGGAGAGGGCAAAATACCTTCTGTCAGCATTGGAGGACCGTGCCAAGGTCGAAGGGGTAGAGGTCGATATGAAGGCCAACACTCCTTATATCAATTCGATTCCTCCACAGCATCAGCCTGCGTTTCCTGGCAACCGAGAGCTAGAGCGGCGGATCAAGAGTATTGTCCGTTGGAACGCAATGGCCATGGTAGTGCGGGCGAACAAAAAATTTGATGGTCTTGGTGGACACATTTCGACTTTTGCCTCCAGCGCAACACTCTACGAGGTTGCGTTCAACCATTTTCTGAGGGGCCGGGGCGAAAGCGGCTATGACGGTGACCAAATTTATTTTCAGGGGCATGCTTCACCGGGAATTTATTCCCGGGCCTTTCTCGAGGGCAGGCTTCAGGAAGAAAACTTGGACTGTTTCAGACGGGAATTGCGGGACGTCCAGGGACTTTCCTCTTATCCGCATCCCTATTTGATGCCAGATTTTTGGGAATTTCCCACGGTCTCGATGGGTCTTGGCCCGATCATGGCGATCTATCAGGCCCGTTTCAATGAGTACATTCGTGACCGGGGGATCAAGGACACGTCCAATCAGAAGGTTTGGGGATTCTTGGGCGATGGTGAATGTGATGAACCGGAAACATTGGGAGCGATTACCCTGGCTTCACGTGAGAAGCTCGACAACCTGATCTTCGTGATTAACTGTAATCTTCAACGGTTGGATGGTCCCGTTCGAGGTAATGGGAAAGTCATCCAGGAATTAGAGGCGATTTTCCGGGGCGCGGGATGGAATGTGATCAAGGTGATTTGGGGTGATGATTGGGATGCTTTGTTGGCCCAAGATGAAACCGGCTTGTTGGTGAAACGGATGGGTGAAGTGGTTGATGGAGAGTACCAGAAATACACCAACATGCCCGGCTCCTATATCCGGGAAAAATTCTTTGGAAAATATCCTGAACTGTTGGAGTTGGTCAAAAATTATTCAGACGAAAAATTGGAGTCGCTTCGAAGGGGAGGGCATGACCCGGAAAAAGTGTTTGCGGCGTACCAGCAAGCGGTGACCAAAAATGGCAGACCAACGGTCATTCTTGCCAAGACAGTCAAAGGCTACGGGCTTGGAGAAGCGGGTGAAGGGAAGAACATTGCTCACAATCAGAAAAAAATGAACGAAGCAGAATTGCTTGAGTTCAGGAGTCGATTTGGAATTCCGATCTCCGACGAAGAAGTTGGCAATGCCCCGTTTTATAAACCGGCGGCAGACAGTACAGAAATCAAATATGTCCAAGAGCACCGGGCGGCCTTGGGTGGGCCTGTTCCCTCGCGTCCCAAGGAGATTCCCTCGATCGAGGTGCCTACCCTAGAAGAATATCGGGGCAGGTTCACCGATGGCAGCAAAGGGAAGCCGATGTCAACCACTATGGCATTCGTTCGGTTGCTGACCAAGGTCTGCAAGGACAAGAAAATTGGCAAAAACGTTGTACCGATTGTCCCGGATGAATCTCGAACCTTCGGGATGGAAGGGATGTTTCGCGACGTTGGAATTTATGCCCATGCCGGGCAACTCTATGAGCCTGTCGATTCCGAACAAATGCTTTACTACAAGGAAGCTCAGGACGGACAAATTTTGGAAGAAGGAATTAGTGAAGCTGGGTCGATGTCATCGTTTAACGCAGCGGGTACAGCTTATTCGACCCATGGTGTGAACATGATTCCGTTCTATATTTATTACTCGATGTTTGGTTTCCAGAGAATCGGAGATTTGATCTGGGCCGCTGCGGACATGCAGGCCAAAGGATTTCTGTTGGGTGGGACTGCTGGTAGGACAACTCTCAATGGTGAAGGGCTTCAGCACCAGGATGGTCATAGCTTGCTGAATGCCATCGCGTTCCCAACAGTGCGGGCTTACGATCCGGCGTTCCAGTATGAAATCACCTCGATCATCATGCATGGCCTGAAATCACTTTACCAGGATGGTGAGACAGGGATTTATTACCTGATGGTTGGAAATGATAATTACGAGCATCCAGCGATGCCAGAAGGTGTCGAGGAAGGGATCGTCAAGGGAATCTACAAGTTTGCTTCCAGCGAAGTCGATCAAGCCAAAGGCAGAGTGCAGCTTTTTGGAAGTGGTGCTATTTTTAATTCTGTCACTCGTGCTCAGGAAATTCTTGCCGAAAAGTATGGTGTTGCCAGCGATGTGTGGAGTGTAACCAGTTATTCCCAGCTTCGACGGGAAGCCGATGAATGTCGCCGCTGGAACATGTTGCACCCGACATCAAAACCTAAAAAATCTTATTTAGAGTCTGTCCTAGAGGGACATGAAGGGCCTTTTATTTCGTCTTCCGATTATGTGAAAGCGATCGGGGAGCAGTTAACGGCATGGATCCCCGGTGATTACCATGTACTGGGAACCGATGGAATGGGGCGAAGTGAAACCCGTGAAGCATTACGTCGACATTTCGAGGTTGATGCCGAATGTGTTGTCTGGGCATCGCTTTATTCACTTGCCAAACAGGGCAAGTTCAAGATGTCGGATGTTAAAAAGGCGATCAAAGACCTAGGCATTGATCCGGAAAAAGCTTATGCCCTGTATGCCTAAGTTCGAGTTCCTCGTTTCTAACAAACAAATGTTTCTAACAAACAAATATTAGCAAACAAAACAATCTTGGTTTGAGATAATTTCGTATGGCAACAGCAGTCAAAACACCAGATTTGGGTGATGGTATTGATTCAGGTGATGTTCTTGAAGTACTTGTCAGTGTGGGCGATACAATCGGCCAGGGCGATGGCATTGTGGAACTGGAAACCGATAAAGCAACGGTTACGGTTCCGTCGGAAGTGGGTGGTACCGTCAGTAAAATTGTTGTGGCAGAAGGTGATACCGTGGGGATTGGGGCCACATTGATTGAAGTTGAGGTGTCGGCTCAGGAAGCCCCGGCTCCCAAGCCAGTTGAGAAATCACCTGAACCCAAATTGCCAGAACCGCCTAGTAATCCGCCGGAAGTGGCGGTAGATCCACCGGTTCAAACCACGACGGCCCCGCCCGTAACCGATGCTTCGCCGAGCACTCCAACATTGCCGCCCAACGCGCCATTGTTACCACCCAGCACCCCTGTATCAACGGTGGACAGTGGGGGCACTTCTGCGGGGCAGGTGATCCCCGCTGGCCCAGCCAATCGCCGATTTGCCCGAGAAGTGGGTGTGGATTTGACTCAAGTCACTGGGACTGGTCAGGATGGCAGGATTACACGGGAAGATATCCTGGATGCGGTTAGAAACAACACATCATCACCTTCGGCGACCACGAAACAGGAGTCCAAAGATCCCAATATGGAAACCGATGGGGTTGGGCCCGTGGTTTACGAGAAAATGTCGCGGATGCGAAAAACGATCGCTACTCAGATGCATGCTTCGTGGTCACAAGTGCCACGGGTTACGAATTTCGATGATGCGGATATCACCGATCTGGAAGAATTTCGACAAACGAGTAAGAGTGACTATGCCGCCCAGGGGATCAAACTGACGACGATGCCTTTCCTGATCAAGTCGATCGCCATGGCCTTGAGAAATCACCCGGTGGTTAATGCTTCGGTTGACATGGAGCAGGGCACGATCTGCTATAAGAAGTATGTGAATATTGGCATCGCCGTGGATACAGATCGGGGGCTGGTCGTCCCTTCGCTTCGGAATGCAGACCAGCTTTCTATTCCGGAAATCGCAAGTGCTTTGGGCAAGATTGCCGAAAACTCTCGCACCAACAATTTTTCGGTTGAAGACCTGCGAGGCAGCACTTTTACCATCAGTAACTTGGGAGCGATTGGAGGCACTTACTCGACGCCAATAGTGAATGTGCCGGAAACCTGTATTTTGTTGGTTGGCCGAAGTCGAAAGCTGCCTGTTGTGGTGGGTGATGACATTGTGCCACGATTAATGATGCCACTGAGCTTGTCCTATGACCACAGACTGGTCGATGGTGCGGCTGCCGCGCGATTTTTGAACGATGTGATCAGTTACCTCAATGCACCGAGTCGGATCTTGTTGGCACCGTGAGATTGGGTTGAGCTCGGCTTGGCCCTCAACAGTCGATCTGGGCAAGTCTTCGGTGATCTTGCTAGGCTTATCCTCTGGATTTTAACTAAATTCGGCTCGGAAATGGACGGGTGCCGGTAATCTTGTCTTCCAAGCGGCCTGACGGCACTGAATTTGGAGTTGTCGCAGTCTCGACTTGGGAAGAAGCGGCAACTCTCTTTTCATTAGTGTTTCTTTGAATCGTAGGTTTAATCGTGATACGATGCAGCGGTTAAACGTGCTTATTCCGATGCGATTGACAGGCCATGAGATACTTAATTGGAGTGACTACAGCTATTGGATGGTTGACCAGCTTGTTCGCCGTTCGATGCGATGCTCAACCGGTTGACCGATCGCTGGAAATTGAATGGGCAAATAATATTCTGATCATTCAGGGTGATTTTCCCGGAAAACAGCTAAAAACCTGGTACCTCGAAGCCTATTGCCGGCCCAATTCACACGAAACCGATTGGAGTAAGCATACGGTGGTTGGCCATCAGACCCGCTTGGTGGAGGCGACCAAGGATAAAAAGAAAATTCGTTTGCAATGCAAGTTAAAGGATGGAGTGATTGTCGATCACACTATCAAGGTGCAAAAAGACAATATCGATTTTCAGCTCATTGCTAGGAATCCTACCGACAAGCGTTCATTGGCCCACTGGGCACAACCCTGTATCCGTGTAGGTGGATTTACTGGGTTGAGTGATTCAAAAAAGAAAGCATCTTATGATTACCTGAAAAAGAGTTTTGTTTTTCAGAACGGCTTGTTGCAAACGATGCCAACCAAGGACTGGGCAACTCAAGCAAGATACACACCGGGACAGGTTTGGCGGGCCCCCAACGTCAAGGCTGCTGATGTCAATCCGCGTCCATTAAATCCAAACGTACCCGATTATGGGCTGATCGGTTGTTTTGGAAAAAATGACCGTTTGTTGATGGCGACTGCCTGGGAACCTTATCAAGAGCTTTTCCAAGGCGTGATCACCTGCCTGCATTCTGATTTTCGAATTGGAGGGCTAAACCCGGGTGAACAAAAAAAAATCAAAGGTAAAATTTACATTCTTGCAAATGATACTGATGCATTATTGAAACGGTATAAGCGAGATTTTCAAAAGTAGGTCTTCTCTACGACAACCGGTAATTGCTGGTTAGAAACTCACCGAGAACTAGTAATCGATGACGCAACCGGTTAGGTCTGGAGCGAGTGTCTCGCCGAGATTCTCGCCCAGGCTTCGCGTTTCATGAAAATCCAGATAAACCTCGGAGAGCTGCATGGATTTGCCGGACAACCTATTTTATGCTGCTATCATAGACTGGGTTCCTTTGGGAATGGGTTGTTGATTCAGTGTTATGGTTTGAAAACCCGTATGATGGTGAAAGCATGGCAAACCAAGGTTAACTAATTCGTGTAATATTTCTGGGCCTAACATATCAATATTACCCACTAATGCCACATGAGGCTTTAGTTTGTTAACCTTTTCTCTTAGCAAGGTTAAATTCTCAGAGATACGCTTTTCTCTCTCTTTGGGATCACTGATTGATTTAAGGCCACCCTCATAGCTTCCTAAAAGTTTTAGGC
>JAZABE010000625.1:0-1193 GCA_036137535.1 Planctomycetota bacterium
GAGAGGAAATTGAAAAGCAAAACGGATGATGAGCACATAGAAACGCAGGCGTTGTCAAGCCTGCTAGGACGAAGTCGCGGACAGGGTTTCCGCCACCCAGACAGAACTAACTTTGGAATTTGCAATCACGGCCCCCGGCCTTTTCAATGCTGTTGGGAAGGGAGGGGCGGGGCGGGCGGGGATCCGAAAAATTTTTTCGTGCTCGCGGGAAAGACCATTTTTGTTCCGCCAGCATTGAAGGGGCCCGAGGCCGTGATCGCGAATTCCAAAGTTAGTTCTGTCTCGGGTGGTTATGTTTTTTGTTTCGACACACTTTTTCTATGGAGCACATAGACACGCCCTAAGAGACTTGAATAAGAAGCGCAAGGTACCAAATGTGGGACATACCTATGAAAAAAAGAAATATACGTTATGAGAAAAACACCGACGGCGACTTTTCGGCGGTCGATGGCTGGACCTGCAGTAAGCAGAAGTGCGAAGAACACCAAAAAGGCAATCACCTGCAACAATCACCCCTGCTGAAATGGGAATTGGTCCGGTTGGGCCAACAACCACCCAGCAATCACCTGCAACATTCACCCCAGGCCAAGGGGGACAATCGCCCCAGGCCAAGGGGGAATTGGTCCGGTGGGACCAGCAAGCGCCGAACAATCTCGCGCAACAATCGCCCCAGGCCACGGGGGAATTGGTCCGGCGGGGCCAGCAATCACCCAACAATCGCCCGCAACAATTACCCCAGGCCAAGGGGGAATTGCGCCGGTGGGGCCAGCAATTACCCAACAATTACCTGCAACAATTACCCCAGGCCAAGGGGGAATTGATCGGGTGGGGCCAGCAATTACCCAACAATTACCTACAACAATTACCCCAGGCCAAGGGGGAGTTCCCGGGTCATTGTTGGGAATCAGTGTTTGAAAATATTACAGAAGAGAGTTCTTTGGAGACTCGTGTCGAACAATTACCCGGCAATTCCCCCTTGGCTTGGGGTAAGTGTTGGGGGTAATTGGGGAGGCAATTGTCGTGCCACGGACAAGTTGCAGCCTAGACCAGGGTAATTGTTCGGGTAATTGTGCTTATCAGTGCGTGCGATGGGACGACGGAGTCAGAGGGCACCTCGTGGAAGTGTTTAAGAGGAAAATAAAAAGTAGAACGGATGATGAGCACATAGAAACGCAGGCGTTGTCAAGCCTGCT
>JAZABE010000626.1:0-1788 GCA_036137535.1 Planctomycetota bacterium
CCTGCATTTTAATTTCAATCATGAATAAATCATCTTCCACATCTCAGTCATCGAGTTGGTTTTTGGAGTTTTTCAAAAATCTCCGGCACGCCAACCTTTATAAAAAAACACAAGGCAAGATTGCGCGTCAAATTACGTTTTTTGCACTTGCGATTGTTTTTGTGATTGCGGCATGGCGTGTGAGCCAAGACCCCTTGGTGTCAGGCTTGTTCACTGGGGCTGAATACGCCCTGGGCGGAGGGATTTTAATACTTGGGCTTTGGTTTTGTTTCCGCCTGATCAATCTTTCGCAATTCGCAGATTTTCTGATCGCAGTGGAAGCTGAGATGAACAAAGTCTCTTGGCCAACGAAGCAAGAATTAATACGCAGTTCAATCGTGGTGATCTTTATTATATTTTTCATGGCCGCGTTGCTCTATGGCTTTGACATCCTTTGGGAGCAGCTTTTTCGGTTGCTCTATATAAAAAGTTAATAGTGACACCACGTTGTGTGTCAGGAATGATCGTGAACATATCCAACGAAAACACGAACGAAGAAAACGTCGAAGACGTAACAGAGCTCGACTCTGGTGCTGAATCGACAATTGACGAGGGAAATACTGTGCCTGATGCTCAACAGCCGGTTATCGATTCTGAAAAGACAGATTCTGAAAATCTGCAAATGGAGCCCGATGCAGGAACGGTTAGCGATGAACCTTTAGCCGATCTCGATGACCAAGATCTGGATGGTGAGTACGAAGAAGACGAATTCGAAGGTGACGTCGATCCAATCGAAGATGTCTCGGAAGAAACCGAGGAAGAAGTCGAGAAGAATTGGTACATCTTGAAGGTTCAGGTCAACCGGGAAAAAGGGATCTGTGATGCGCTTGAACGCCGAGTCAAAATGCATGGCTTGGAAAGTCAATTTGGTGACATTTTGGTCCCCACCGAAGACATCAAGGAATTCACCAAGACGGGCAAGCAACGGATTGTTAAACGAAAACTCTATCCAGGTTACATCGTGGTAAACATGGCCATCAATGATGAGACTTGGTTTATCGTTCGAGAAACTCCCGGTATTGGAGATTTTACGGGATCGGCCGGAAAGCCAGCGCCAGTGGATGCCAACGAAGTCGAGAAAATACTCAAACTGAGCCGACCGGTGGAAGTCGGTGAAACACGAGAACAGGAAATCAAAAACAGCTTCCCGTTCAAAGTCGGCGATCAAGTCCGGGTGAATGAAGGGAACTTCCAGAGCTTGGAAGGTGGAGTCGAGACAATTGACGAGTCAAATGGCCGCATCACGGTGATTTTGAATATGTTTGGCCGACCAACCCCGGTACAGCTTGACCATTGGCAAGTCGAAAAAGTTTAACAATTAAAGATGGTTAGAAAATGGCAAAACAAATTGTAGGTGAAACAAAGTTCCAAGTTCCTGGTGGCCAGGCAACCCCTGCCCCTCCCGTCGGCACTTCGCTTGGTAAATTCGGGATTAACCTTGGACAATTTGTCCAGCAATTCAATGATCGGACCAAAGAATATGCGGGCACCCCAATTCCCGTAGTCGTCAGTGTTTACAATGATCGCAGCTTTGACTTTGTCACTAAAAGCCCTCCAGCAGCTTCATTATTGAAACAGGCAGCTGGGATTGCTAAGGGTTCAGGTGTCCCCCACACCCAGAAAGTGGGGACCGTCACAATGGATCAAATTGACGACATTTGCCATAAAAAAATGGAAGATTTGAATGCTCGCGATCTAGAGCATGCTCGCCGAATCATCCAGGGAACGGCCAGAAGTATGGGAATCGAT
>JAZABE010000627.1:0-4691 GCA_036137535.1 Planctomycetota bacterium
AAACCAGTTCGCGGACATTTTCTTCAACAATTCATTCAAAAATGGTTTCCTGCCAATCGTTTTGACAGAATCTGAGATCGATTCACTCTTCAAGATTGCAGAAGAATCGCCCGGTTTCCAGATGATCGTCGATCTACCAACCCAGACGGTTTCAGTCGACAAAACATTCTCCGCTACCTTTGAAATCGATCCCTTTCGAAAAGATTGCTTGCTCAACGGGGTGGACGAAATTGACCTGACTCTCCAGCAATTGGAAAAAATCCAAGCGTTTGAAACTACAAGAGGCTATCCGGCAGTCGACTGATGAACGGATAATAAAACCACAGCGAATCGCCCAGAACCGTAAAAACCTTAAAAAAACCTGTTGTGATCCTCAGGCGAATCGGAGAAAATCAATCATTCGATTTCAGGAGTCATTTTTTATGCTGAAAAATTCCCTTTGGTTATTGTTGATCGCAACACTCGACCCCGTGCAGGTGTTTTCACAGGCGGATTTTGAATTCAAAATTCCAAAAGGGTTAAAGTCGATGAAAATCCCCAGAGACAACCCAATGACCGCCGATAAAGTCCACCTGGGAAAACAACTTTATTTTGACAAACGGCTTTCAATCGATAACACCGTTTCCTGTGCTTCCTGTCATGACCCGGCCAAAGGTTGGTCCAACGGGACGGCATTTGCCACAGGCGTCAAGGGACAACAAGGAGGCCGCAGTGCGCCAACCATTATCAATTCCGGTTACCAGTTTTTCCAGTTTTGGGATGGGCGTGCCCACCAACTCGAAGGACAGGCCTTAGGCCCCATTCAAAACCCGATCGAAATGGGGCTCTCCTTGAAAGAGATGGAAGTTAAACTGAGCCAAATAAAAGGTTACGTGAAACAATTCAAACTTGTTTTTGGCAATCCTCCAAATGCGGAAGACACGGCCAAGGCGATCGCGGCATTTGAACGAACTGTCCTCTCCGGAAATGCCCCCTATGACCAATTTAAAGACGGAAACCAATCTGCACTTTCAGAGGCCGCCAAACGCGGCCAAAACATTTTCTTCAACAAGGCCCAGTGCAGCGCCTGTCACGCCGGTCCAAACTTCACCGATGGTGGATTTCATAATATTGGCACAGCGATGAATAAAAAGGAGAAGGACCTTGGACGGTTCTCGGTTACAAAACTCGAAGGCGATACCGGTTCCTTTAAAACCCCCACACTACGCGAGATCCAAAGAACCGCTCCCTACATGCACGACGGCAGTCTCACATCGCTCGAACAAGTGGTCGATTTTTACAACAAGGGTGGAATCGCCAATCCCCAGTTGGACGAAGAGATTTTCCCCCTCAACTTGACCGACGAGAACAAAAAAGACCTTGTTATCTTTTTGAAAGAAGGGCTGTCAAGTAAAGACTACCCGGAAATCAAACCTCCCAAGCTTCCTGAATGAAACCAGGCAAGATTGAACCAAACAAACTAACCGAAATCCATATTTAGATTTGGAGCAGATTTGCAATGCAAAAAATTAAGTTTTTGATGCTGTTGAGTGCTGGCATCTTGTCGAGTTTCCAGGCAATCCATGCCAGTGATATCAAAGTTGAAACGGTGGTGGGCGGCCTGAATAATCCCTGCGGTGTTGCGATCCACCCCAAAACGGGAACTCTTTTCGTTTCAGACAGCGGCGCCGGGGTCGTTTGCCGAATCGATAACGGAAAAGCGGTACCCGTCATCACCGACTTTCCAATCGGCGAATACGGCAAGGGACCCAAGTACAGCATTGGGCCCTTGGGACTGACATTCCTCAGTGAAGACTTACTCCTGGTCGGCGGCGGCGGACTGGCTGACGGCGAAGAATTATTACGTCTCTACAAGTTGCCACCTGCCGGAAAATCCATCAAAGCCTCAGAAATGGTTTCCAACAAACGACTCGCCCCGACCGATGACCTTAAAGGCGAAGGAAATTTCTACGCTCTGGCTATTAGCGGCGATACCGTTTACGTTTCCAGTAATGGTGATGACACCAAGGGTTGGTTGGGAAAAGCAACGATCAAAGATGGGAAAATCTCAGATTTCAAACGGGGCATTGCTACCAAAGAAGCCGTTGAAGTCGATGCTCCGGTCGGTTTGACCGTCGATCCCAAACACGGGCACATTGTTGTCGGCCAAATGGGCGAGATCACCATTCCGGGTGACGGTTTGCTGAGTTTCTATAGTGCCAAAGACGGGAAACTGTTGGTCAATTTCGAAACCGGGCTAAGCGATATCACCTCGGTAGCCTATGACAAGGAGTCCTACCAAATGTATGCCCTTGACTTTTCTTGGCATGACACCAAACAGGGAGGTCTGTTCCACTTAACCAAAACACCGGTTAAAGACGGAAAATCGGGTTGCAAGTGCGAAAAACTGATCGGCCTGGATAAACCCACCGCAATGGTGATCGACAAATCCGGCACCGCTTTCATCACGGTCATTGGAACCGCCGATGGCGACAAACTGGGTGGAAAACTCGTGAAAATCAAATTGCCCGCCATCGAGTAATTTCCGTTGACTAAGTCCTCGGGTATTCATTTCGGGACTTCTCTAGGGCGAACTCGTTCGCCCTTTTTTTTTCTTCGCTTTACACCTTGAAAACGGTTGGCTGGGCTGTCGGGAAGGCTGTAGCCGTTCAATAATCCTTACCGGTCAAACTCTCACGGCAAGAAGCCCGCCAGGCTTTCAATGCAGACTCCATTCGCTGGACCCTTTGAGAAGACTGTGAAGCCAAGTTATTTTTTTCCATCGGGTCCTCCCTCAAATCATACAGTTCCCGCCGAGAAAACTCTGTTGTTTTCCGGTTAACCAAGGTGACCAGCTTGAAATTCTGTCTCAGCATGGTTGCCGAATGACCTGATTCAAAAAAAATCGGTTCCTTCCTTTCCAACAGGGGGTTCTGAAAAACCGCAGCCAGCGATGTTCCATCAAACGGTCGGCTCGGGAGCTTACCCTCAGTCAATTCAACGATGGTGGGAAAGTAATCACTGGTGACTGCTGGAAATTCAGTGACACTTCCGGGATTGATCTTCTTTGGCCACTCAACAATTCCGGGAACCCGAACTCCTCCTTCGTACAAACTCCGCTTGCGTCCTCTCAGCTTACCGGCAGACCCGGGTGCGGAATTTTTCCCTTCGGGCCCGTTATCCGAGCAAAAACAAACTAACGTATTTTCGGCAATATCAAGCTGCCGTAACCGGGTACGGAGTCGGCCAACTTCACGGTCGAGGGCCTTCAGACAACCGAAGTAGCTTTGTGAATACGGGTCAAGTTTCTCGAATTCCTTTCGGTCTTCATCACTGGCAACAACCGGGAGATGCGGAGCATGGAACCAGATCACACTCAGGAATTTACGGTTCTGGGAACGTTCAATAAATTGGATCGCCTGATCCATAATCAGCTTCGAATCATCTCCATCTAATCCCTGTTTAACTTCCTGACCACCTTGCCAGTAACGGGTTCCGTATGGCTTGACCAATTCTCGGTCCTTAACCGGGAACCAGAATTTCGAACCGGCTTTTTCGGGTTTAATCATCGGGTCGTACGTCGGCGTTTTAGCTTCGGTTGAAAAATTTACATCAAACCCGGTTTGCCCAGGCGGAGAAAAATGGTCTCGAGATTGGGCCCCACCCCGATTGGAATCCCGCAGGTTCTTGGACAAGGTGCCGAGATGCCACTTGCCGAAATGTCCTGTCAAATACCCTTTTGACTTCAAGTATTCAGCAATCGTAACTTCCTCGCTGGGGAGGTGCCCGGTATTTGCAAAAAAGATTCCGTAGCGAAACGGATGTCGTCCGGTTAAGCAACTTCCTCGGGTCGGACTGCAGACTGGCGCTGCCGCATAAAACCGATTAAAACGCATTCCGTTTTTGGCCATAGCATCCAGTCCCGGAGTTTTGATGATCTGGTTGCCGTTGTAACTCGTGTCGCCCCATCCCATGTCATCCGCCATGATTAGGACAATATTTGGCGATTGCCCTCCGGCACTCCCAAGTGAAATGAGCATTGCAAAACCGATCAAGTAGTAAAACTGCCTGGAGTGATTCATGGATAATCTACCCATTTCCCTTCTTGCAAACGTTGATGTGGTCGATAGTTTTGCTTGTAAAGCATGTGAGGTGATCCGTCGACAAAGTAGCCCAGATACAAAAACCTGAGCCCCCGATCCAGACAGTACTCGACCTGCTTGATCACCGAGTAAACTCCTAAACTCAAACGAGAGTAATCCGGATCAAAATAAGTATAAACCGCTGAAATCGAATCCGCAGCCTGATCAAAGATCGCAGCCCCTACAAACTGATCTTGATAAAAGTAGGAAATCTCAAAGGAATCTAAGCAGCTGTCAACCAGGAACATACGATATTCCTCAAGATCAACATTCACCCCGTGACGATTTAACCCGCGGTCATTCCGGTGACGATTAAACAACGCGACATGTTCTTCATCACAAATTGGGCGGCCAATTGAAACGCTCAACTCTGAATTGCCCTTTTTCAAGGCCCGTTTCTGGGAACGGTTCGGAGTAAATTGCGAGGCAATGACTCGTATTGGCTCACAGGCAGTGCATTGAGAACAAGAAGTTCGGTAAAGAAATTTACCAGATCGTCGGTATCCTGTGGCCAGCAAGGATTCCGCATGGGTTGGATGGATCGCCGCCAGGGGAAACTGCAAGGGCATC
>JAZABE010000628.1:0-3471 GCA_036137535.1 Planctomycetota bacterium
GATGGGATTACAATGGATGTCACCAGCCATGGTGCCAACGGCATCACCTTTGAAGGTGAGAAAGGTCGAATCTTCGTCAACCGGGGAAAAATCACCGGGAAACCCATCGAAGAAAACTGGGATAAAGATGCGTTTACACCGGATGACGTCAAAGCCTTGTACAAGGGAAAGCCTCATGAAGGGCATAAAAACAATTTTTACCGTTGCATTCGCGAAGGTGGCCTAACGGTCTCAGATCCTTTCAGCCACGTGCAGGCCATGGCCGCTTGTCACCTGAGCACCATCGCGGCGCGATTGGGCCGAAAAATCAAGTGGAACCCTATTGCTGAAAAAATCATGGGAGACGAACAAGCAGCAACTTTCCAAGCTCGAAAACGGCGAACGGGCTACGACATTCTCAAAGTCTGAGCTGAACAAACGTTCCACAGTCGCTAACAACGAATACCCTGCGGCCAGAACCGTGGGGTTTTTTCATGGCGTCAAACTGCTTTTCAGATAGCCCGCTTCCAGCTTGGACCGAAACGATTCTGGCAGTTCCAGATGATCCCCCCGATACGCCTTCAACCATTCCAACTGTTGATCACTGAGGGTTTCGATGGATTCCATGTAAAGCTCACCCTTAAATCGGCTTAAGGATTGAACTTGCCTATCGGTTAAACACTTAACCGATCCTAGCATCAACGCGCCCGAGTGCAAAACGAGGCTTTCTGCTTGGGCATCAGTCAAACTCGGCAACGCGGCCAAATTCAAATACCCGCCCTGGTGTCGGCTTAAAATTTCAGCCTGTCGATCCGTCAGACTTTCCAGCGAATAGAGTCGCAGGTCACCGTCGAACGCTGACAATTTTCGAGCTTGGTCATTGGTCAACTTTTCTAGCTCTTCAATTGGCTCTTCAATGCCGGCTATCGATGTTTGATTCCGATCGGCGAGCGTGACCGCCCACCAGTAAAATTTAAACATTCCACCGGCAAAAAACATTAAAGTTAGCCACATATCAATTGGGCAACCCAAAGGTTGCTGCCATTCAACCATTCGCCAAATCAGCAATCCAGCCATATAGTACCAGAACAATATTGCATTCAAGCGTATCAACTGGAAAATTGCGATCAGCGGTGAAAACAACAGAAAAATTAAAAACGCAAAGATCCTGCTGTCTGTAAAAGGAACCTTGACGTTCGTCGCTAAAATCTGATAACACGAATCGCTGCGGTCCCAAGACTTCACCCAACCGCTCATTTCAACCGCCAATTTCTGGCCCGGCTCCAGACCGTCCACGTGTTTGATTTTGTGCAACACTGGTTTCGGGACAAAGACTTCAACCTTTGTCTCAGTTATTTTTCCCGTCAGCTTTTTGCCATCGATAAATTCCATTCCTAGAGCCGCAGAACGCAGGCCAATGGGCTCTGCTTTCTCGACAATCAACGTTGCGAATCCCTTTTCAAATTCGACGTTTTGCTGAATTAAACGGGTCTTCTCAGCTTCTGAAAGCTTATCAAGTTGCCTGACGAACCCCGCGAGCGTCTCAGTTTTTTTCATGTTACTTACCTAATTACCTCTCCCTCAAAGAAGCCATTATTAAGAATCCGGGATTCTTCGTCGAATGTATTATCTGGTTCGCTTTTCTATCATTTTCAGCAAGGCCTTCCACCCGTCAAATTGTCTTTGGTTAATCGATGGACGGCTTGCTAAAGCGCTGAGTTTGAGTTGCTCAAAACGATGGGCAACAGAACGCAACCATCGTCGCTTTTCCCGAGGCAAACGGGCACCTTGATTCACTACTAACCCGGTAACGATTTGCCTTCGATAATTCCTGCGGACGGAAAACTTTTGCCCGACATGGGGAACAAAACCTTCGTTGCGGATTATTTTAAAACAGCTTCCAATAAATTTATTGAGTCCGTTCTCAGGTTTGGATGTTGAAAAAGAAAGCGTGATATCATCTGCGTAACGGGTGTAGATAGCCTGGTGGCGAGCCGCCAATTGTGACAAGCGAGAATCAAGCCTCTTGCTCACCAAGTTGCTCAAGACTGGACTGGTTGGAGCACCTTGGGGTAAACAATTGTCGTGAGTGGTCAAACGGGTTAAAAGCTTCGACGCTTTGCCTCCCCACCCAATTTTGGAAAAAAAACGTTCAACCCGGTCAGAATTTATCGAGGGGAAAAAATCGACCAAATCAATTTTGACGACTATTTTTTGGGATTGATGGCAGCGCGCGTTCTCTACGAATGAAATCTGTTTACGAAAACCGGTTGCCTGGGGATGGACTTCTAACCCGTTAAACAATTTTTTGAGCAAAAGCCGCTGAATTTTTTTTAATTCTGAATTGGGTGCGGTAATTTTACGTTGGCCACCATTTCGCTTAGGGATTCCAAAAGATCGATAGGAGGTATTCGTTGAACCCAATGTCTTGGCATCAACTGCCAACCAAGCCGACAAGTCTTTTAACGACTTTTTCCCTGAAAACAGACTTTGTATCCAGCTCCACATCGGCTTTTCCCGTTGTTTTAAAAAGCCTGGCGCCCGAGGCGCCAGGCACCATCTTGCACAACGCCAGTTTTGAAGTTCACTTCGAAACTGGCAATTCGATTTAACGAATTGGCTACAATACGCGAACGACGAAACATCGCTCTTGGTTCGAAAACCACCAAGACAGTTTCATTATTGTAACAGATCGATTTTTCCGTTGCAAAAACAGCCGACGATAACCCTGGTTTCTTAAACTACAAAAACTCCAAGTCAGTGTTCCCAAGTTAAATTTCTTCGTTGGGTTCAACTGGTACTCGCGAGGCTTCACGGGACCACCGTTTCCATAGCCAATACTGGTAAAAGAAAAACCCGGGGAATCCAGCCATTACCAAGAATCCAAAAATACCGATCGCGGCACCGCCCAAAAGGTACCGCGGCCCAAACCATCCCAGTAAAGAGATCACGGCAATGATCGCGGGCACAGCAGCACAACCACCGCAACCGTAACCGGCGTTACGGGTATGAACTGGCACAAATAAGCTATAGATCGTTCCTCGGCAGTTCGCACAAGAACCCTGTTTATTCCCTGATTTCAGCACCCGTGTATGCGCCTTACAGGTCATGCACCAGGACAACTGAATATCGGGTTCCCAGCTGACCACGGTGCCCGGGTTTAGTTTCTGCTTGGGGGGCGGACCATTTTTGATTCGCTGAAAAATGGATCCCGAGGCCATGACGACAATAATGGACACTACCAGACCGATCCAAGAACCGACCGACAGGTGCACGAAAGCCATGAATAACCCGTAAAATGCCGCACCCATCCCAAGGTAGGCCACAATTTTGAAACCAAGAGGAACCGGGTCTTTATTCACCAACCACTTCGTACCAGGCTGGTTTTTATCGTAAACACCCCGGTATTTCTCCAGATCAAACCAAACCACCTGAAAACGGGCCAGTAGAACCAAGAAAAGGATTAAATAGAACACCACTCCGTTGAAAATC
>JAZABE010000629.1:0-1067 GCA_036137535.1 Planctomycetota bacterium
AATCTGAATCACATCCGTTTTGGAGAATCGAGTTGCCAACGATTACTTACGCCACAACCATCGCAATGAGTCAGGTAAAATTGCACCTCCCTGTTTTCCGTTGTGTCCTTCGGTGCCAAAAACAAACTGGTAATCATACTTGGCAAACGCCAATGACTTTGCCATTTGCTGGTTGGCCAGTGGCCAATTTCCATGGGCATTATCCAGGTCCTTTTCGCCGCCCTGCAGGAAAACTCGGATCGGCTTTGGCTTTGTTTTGCGAATGATGGCTGGATAAACGTGGCCCCCCCGGATATTGACGAAACTGCCCACGTGACTGAGAACTTTCCGGAATTGGTCAGGACGTTCCCAGGCGACGGTGAATGCACAAATCCCCCCGGAACTAATACCGCCAATAGCCCGCATTTCGGGATCACCGGAAATATTGTAGTGCTTGGCAACCTCGGGAATGATTTCTCGCAACAGGAAATTTGCATATTGTTGAGACAATGTGTCGTACTCAAAACTCCGATTTTCTGGAGTCGGCTTCCAACCCCGTTTTTCAGGAAGCTTTTCTTTCTTGTGCCCCGGGTCAATAAAAACACCGATCGTCACAGGCATCTCTTTTTTATGGATCAAATTGTCAAAAACCACCGGGACGCGAAATTGCCCCGCCGGGTCAAGGTAGGCATGTCCGTCCTGGAAAACCATTAAGGCCGCTGGTTTAGCTTCATCGTATTGAGCCGGCACATAGATTGAAAACCATCGCAGGGTTCCCGCAAAAACCTTACTTTTCCACACATGATGAGTAATTTTGCCTTCCGGAACTTCGGCTTGTTTCATCGAGTCTCTACCCAGTTGGTAGGCCTCTTGGGACACACCACCCTTCGCGCAAAGACCTGCCAGCAATAGGGAAAAACCAAGGTAAAAAGTTGTCCGGAATCGTCGCTTTGGGCTAATGCTCATCAGGTGAAAACTCTCGCTTGTTGGGTTTAATGAGGTCGATGGCGTTAAAAGTTAGGCAATTATTTCACGAATAGCCATTCTATTCCAACAATAATTGAAAAAAAAAACGAACCAGGCACCCC
>JAZABE010000630.1:0-5755 GCA_036137535.1 Planctomycetota bacterium
GGATTTTCCGAATCGGCCAATACTTCTTTTGTTCGCTCACCTCGTACCCGGTCCCCATCCGCATTCTTTCCCCGGCCCTGAACACCTAGTACGACAATTTGTAAATGCAGCGTGCATTGTCATCCCGGAACGACACCTCTCCATTCCGGAATAGCACTCCAACCTATCTGCAACCCGTTTTCCACGTTTACGTTCCGAACTTTCGACATTTTCAAGCGACGATCACAATCATTTTCAATCCAAATTGCCAGCTGCGATTAACCCGGGGACCGAGCAAGCCCCCTCAAAAAAACCAAGATTCCGGGCGATTGCAACCAGTAGACCCAAGGGAAAGGAGAAAGCTTTGGCTATGAATGTTTAAACATTTGTTCTCAATGAACGCTTCGGGCTTGGCAAAATCAAAATCGCACCTTCCAATACCGTGGAACAAGCCTTCGTTGATTCTCGTTCTCAATCCACTCTTCTTCCATCACCCAATGCCATGAAACTGCTATCTCCCAAAAGAAACTCCACCCAATTAGAGTCGCCCAGTGAACTTGCGGCAGAGCAATTGGCCCATTTTGGCATTAATCAAGAAACAGAGTTTGGTCAAACCTTACTGAGGATTGTGGAAAAAATGTACCAGACTCATGATGACATCGGGCAGCTTTGGGAAATCTCGCTGAAATCAATACACGAATTGGATTATGGAGATCGCGTAAAAAGGTTTAATGCAAAAAAGTTCCTCTCATTTCAACTCGCGAAAATTTTGGACACTTTACAAAATTCATTCAGAAACAGCTATCAATCACTCAACTTGAACCTATCCACACAGACTTCCAAAGGTCCCTACCCAGTTTTTGATAATGTCTCCGCGATTTTCTCAGCAACACCGATCATTACTCGAACGGCAACTTATATCTATGCTTGTGCAGAGTGGATTGAAGACGCTTTTCGGGGACGCGATTTTATGCTGGAAATCTACTCTCGTCTGCTCAACCCGACCAGTATTTGCCTGGCAAATCACATTGTCGACATTGAAGCTGGGAAATTTGCCAATCAATACCTTGCCTGGAATTTCAACAGTGGGATGGCTGCGATCGATGCGGTACTTTCCCACATTCTGGGGCGTGACGATATCCTGATCAAGTCTAGACACATCTACGGTGGAGCTTACCAATTGATCCACGACTGGTATGCCAAAAACGGAAATCTTGAAATTGCAGTTGAGACCTTTGATGGTTACGGTGTTTCCGAAGTCGAGCAAATTTTCAAAGAAGTCAGTGAAAAATACAGGGATCGTATCGAGTCCGGGAGAAACGTCTACCTCTACCTCGAATCGCCTTGCAACCCCCACGGTTACGTTCTAGATGTCCCTACCATTTGCCAGTTTGCACATCAACATGGAATCCGTGTTGTGCTGGATGCGACAGTGGGAACACCTTTTCTTTATCGCCCGTTACAAACCGATGACGTTAAAGCTCGGCCCGATTTTGTCATCCACTCGTATACGAAAGACCTTTCGGGAACTGGAGGGGTAATCGCTGGCTGCGTCATCGGGCGCAATGAGGAAATGTTTATCCCCAAAGGTGAATGCATCGGTGAAAAAAGCTGGAAAGACACCATGTTCTGGAACGTCTACTACGTCAAAGGAGCATTCCTGAACGCAGATGCAGCCTACGAGGTCATGCAAGGAATGCGGACGTTGCCGATCAGAATGTTACGCAAATGTATCAACACACTGATCCTGGCAGAATTTTTAGACGCTCATCCCCAAATCGAAGTCGCTTGCAACGCTCTCCCCAATGACCCAAATTTTCAATTAGCCAAAGACCACTTATTTCTTGGATTGCCCGCACCCTTGTTTACTACCAGCATGGGCTCCCTGCCCAAAAATGCTTTCCATCGTTTTTTTGATTCGTTGTCACCAACTTTTGGGCACATGATCAGCTTGGGACAATCCAATACTATTGTCAGTTGCCCCGCTTTGACAACTCATTCCGAACTGGACGAAGACGCTTTAGCTGCAGCTGGCATGACCCCAACCACAATTCGATTCGCAGTCGGAGATGAAGCACCACTTGATTTAATACGCCATATCGTTGAAACATCACGTGCCGCCATCGATCCCGAAGTGCCTGGCTTTTCAGAAGGCTTTCCCACAATCGAAGCTGTGCGAGCTTCTGCCAAAAAGCACTATCTCGCCGCCCACGGCAGGTATATCGACCAGCAACTAGCTGAAACCGATTATTAAATAACAGCCAGTTATGGTCTGCTCTGGAGCTCAACGCCCCGCTACCCGGTACGACTACTTGAATATCGGAGCCTTGTAGATTTCTCGCAGACGCCCAAAAGATAAAGAAGAACGTGTCAGCGTAAGAATCCGTTTTTCACCGTTGCGAGTGACCTGAACCACAATTTCAGCTGACGGATTTTTCTTCAATAATTCCTGAAACTGGGTTGCCGACTGAACCGCTACACCTGAAACCTTCGTGAGAATATCGCCCGGCCTGAAGCCAGCCTTTGCTGCGTCCCCCCCTTTTTTTAAACTGGCGACGATCACCGATCGATCTGCCAAATCGGCCTTTAGCTTTTTGACATCCAGTTCATCGCCTTTTTCACGTCCTGTAAATTTTGTGGCATCCCGTTTTTGGCGAATCGCCTTCCTTCTCAGCACTTCCTTAACTGCACGATAGCAGTTAATCAGCCCATGACCTGTTTGGGAATCGATTCCTGGCGGCCCAACATCCAATGCTGACTGCGTGATAATTTCTTTCAATTCCCAGGGTGGCAAGTCGGGATCAGCTGAAAGCATCAAGGCAATGGCCCCGCAAAACATTGGACCCGCGAAAGAATTTCCATTGGCAGCATCAATTCGAATCGACCCGTTTGGCATCAACAATGGAAGGCCCTGATTAAACGCACAAACCTCTGGTTTTTGAACTTTTCCATCCTGGTAGTGCTCGGTATTCCATTCTACCGGTCCTGAACTAGAAAACCGGGTTCGCGTTAAATCACGTTGCACACCAGCAGCCGCAAACACGACATCCGGGATGTCTTCAGGAGTTCTCATCTGTACCGGAATTTCTGCCGTTTGAGAAAAGTTGCCCGCGCCAGAAACAAAGTATACGCCGCAGAACGCACCGTGCTCCATAACCTTTCGCCAATGGGAACGCAGCTCACCTAAATTCGGAATCGAAAAACTCATGCTGTAGGTATCCGCACCTTGGAGAATGGCCCATTCCACGGCAGATTCCAAATCCGCACCAGCAATGACCCCAGCCCATTTCGCTTCGGGTGCGATACCGAATTCAAATTGGGTTTTAGTTGTTCCAGTGCCGCATACAATCAAAGCACACGTCATTCCATGAAGCGACTGTGAGGTTTCTCCGGAGGATACCATTAATTGCCCCGAGTGATTTCGAAAATTGAATCCATGGACGTCATCAACCAGGCCATTCCCGTCATCATCTTTACCGTTCGCAGGAACTTCATTGGGATTTCGGTAAACATTTTGTGCCAGGTTGCCCGTAAACACAAAGTTGAAATCGTGAATAACATTAAGAGTTCCCTTACCAGTCACTCCAAAATTTTTCCAGACACGGTCTGCAAGCAAAGAATAAACATACCACGGATGCTGGTACTGCCCCGGTTTAAATTGCCCCGCATTTCGCACCGAGAATTTTGACGGTTCCAGTCGCTGGGACTGAGACCGAACGGAGCGAGGAACCCGTGCCGACAGAAAGATCTTTCGAACCCCTGGAATTTTTTTAAGCTCATCGAGATTTTCAATGGTTGTGGTACAAGTAAATCCGTTAACAATCCAATGCCGTTTAAAACCGGATAAGACACCCTCTTTTTCGAGTATTTCTATCGACCTTCTTGCCTTCGCAAAAGACTGACGGCTTTGTTCACGCAACGTTAACATCACTTGCTCGCGGAGTTTTTGACGGCCCAACCCATCAAACTCCTCTGCCCTTTGACGATAGGAACCGCCGTCCCCGAGGAACTGGTCTTCAAACCAAACTTTCGCGATGACTCGGCGACCCAATTTCGCGATTGGTTTTGCATTCGGAGAAACCCAAACGCCTTTGCCAGGCAGTTTTTCAACACTCAACAACCCTGCTTGATCTTGACGGTTTTCCTGCGCCCAAATCGCATGTCCTAGCAGCGTGTTTCCCAATGCCCACAAAACAAAAGTTGCTTTCATGATGACCTTCGTTAACCGGAACCGTTGCCAGTATGCCCTACTCATTTCCAGGAATCAAGAAAATCCGGGGATTAGCTTACCGAAACGCTACCCGTGAAATGCTTCCAGCTCTCTATCATTTTAAGTTCCATTCGTTCAACCCGTCGACTCGCACAACGCCAAGCAATTCGCATCGAATCCTCGCACCTCAACGTAAATTGACCGAGATCCACTTTGCAAATACCCAAAAAATGATCCAATAGTAATGCCATTAGCTTTACTCACTAAACCACTTTTCCAGATCCCCAAAATCATTCCCCAGGACCTCTTCTTTAGCCAACCCCATAATGCCTCTTGTTTCACTTAACGACATTTCCATTCGATTCACCGGACCCAATCTTTTGGACGGCGTCAATTGCACCCTGGACCGAAATCAACGAATCGGGCTTCTAGGTAGAAATGGTGCTGGAAAATCAACCCTGATGAAAATCATCTCCGGAGATGTAGAACCAGATGATGGACAGGTGCTGCTCGAGCAAAACGCAACCATTTCACGCCTGACCCAAGAAGTGCCGGAAAACATCTCAGGCACGATCCCTGAAGTCATTCGCCCCGGGCTTAAGCAAGCGACTGAAACGGAATCCAGCTGGGCAAACCAAAACAAAATTGACCAAATCGTTTCGCGAATGAACCTTGACCCTCAAGCGAAGTTCGAGACCCTCTCATCCGGAATGAAACGCCGAGTCTTGCTTGGCCGGGCGTTGGTGTCTGATCCAGACTTACTGCTACTCGATGAACCCACCAACCACCTGGATATTCAAGCCATCCAATGGCTGGAAACTTATTTATTGAAGTGGCGGGGCACCATCTTGTTTGTCACCCACGACCGAAGGTTTTTAAGAAACTTGGCCACACGCATCTTGGAAGTCGATCGGGGAAAACTTTTTGACTGGTCCTGTGACTACGAAAAATTCCTGGAACGAAAAAATGCGGCAATTGAGGCAGAAGAAAAACAAAATGCCTTGTTCGACAAACGGCTGGCCGAGGAAGAATCGTGGATTCGGCAGGGGATCAAGGCCCGCCGCAAAAGAAACCAAGGACGAGTCCGGGCTTTGAAACAATTGAGACACGAGAGAACCCAACGCAGAAACCAAACTGGAAAAACCAACCTTCAAATCGAATCCGGAAAACGAAGTGGCAACCTAATCGCAAAACTCGAGAACATCAATTTTGCGTACAAAAACAAAACCATTGTCACTGATTTTTCAACAGAAATATTGCGAGGGGATAAGGTTGGATTGATTGGTCCTAACGGTTCTGGAAAAACAACGCTTCTCAACTTGATCCTTGGCAAACTGAATCCTCAATCCGGTGGCGTTCGAATCGGCACCAATCTCGAAATCGCCTACTTCGATCAACTTCGCCACACCTTGGACGAATCCCAGACTGTCCAGCACAATATCGCGGATGGATATGAGACCATTAACTTGAATGGGCGAAGCAAGCATGTGCTAGGTTACCTGCAAGATTTTCTGTTTCCCCCTGAAAGGGCACGAACAGAAGTGAAGTTCCTCTCAGGTGGTGAAC
>JAZABE010000631.1:0-28334 GCA_036137535.1 Planctomycetota bacterium
CGCCTCCCGCATGGGAATTTTATGACCTGAAGAAGGATCCGGCGGAACTTGATAATGTGTACGATGATCCTGCCTACCGGGTTGAACGGGATCGACTCAAAGACCAGTTTGCCACGCTGCGGAAAAAAATTGGCGATGACGGCACGCATTATCCCCAATGTGAAATGGTAGTGAAAGAGTTTTGGGATTACGACGAAAATGATCAAGCGAAAGCGATTGCCATTTCCCACGATTTCAAGAGACGTCGCGAAGCGATGCTTAAGTCGTCCGGGAATCCAAAACCGGACAAGCCTGACAAAAGGAAGCCAACGCCCATCAAGAAGAATTCCGGAGGATGGATCCTGCCTGCGCCATCCGAGAAGCGATTACGTAATTTCATGGGCTTCAAAGAAGTTTCCCGTGACGCAGTCTACAAGATTATCGGCAGGGGCCCCGATTCGTTCAATGTGGATAACGCGCACTTGTTCAGTGGTGATCCGCCAAGCCAAAAAGAACATGCGTTTCACAGCGCCGAGGGAATTGATCAGCCCTGTGTTCTGGTAAAATTGAAACAACCTACCTCGATCCGAGCGGTCCAAATTATAAACCGAAAAAGTCTAAACCCAGAGCTGAAAAACCGATCGGCATCATTGGCCATTTGGACATCTGCAGACCGTAAGGTCTGGAAAAAGGTTTGGCAGGCAAGCCAGGCAAGAAAGCAGTGGTCGGTGAAGCTCGAGACGACTGAACCGACTCAGTACTTGAGAGTCGGTTTGAGTGGAAGGGGAACGCTTCATTTGAATCAAATCGTAATTTTTGGTCGATGATTCTTTTCGGAGGAGAATCCCTGGGGTTTTGGAGCATGCACAAAGAAAAACTTTCCTGATTGATGATCCGAGCAGGCGATAAATGTGGAGAATCCGTTGCCTGCCCGTTGGAAATCTTCCAAAGTAAATTTGAGTATCGATTAAAGCAGATGTATAAAAGTATAAAAATGCGGGAGCTCCGGTGCGGTGACGTGCCATGGATGCTCTGTATGTGGGTGAACACGTTTTAGGCAAACCAGGTGAGAGTACTAGTTACCGGCGGCGGTGGGTTTCTCGGGCAATATATTGTTGAGCAATTGTTACAGCGCGGCGATACAGTTCGATCGATTTCCCGAAACCGTTATGGGGCACTGGATAAGCTTGGAGTCCAGCAGATCGAGGGAGATCTTAGAGACCAAGAACGGTTAGACCAAGCCTGTGAAGATATAGACGTTGTGTTTCATGTTGCTGCCATCGCCGGGATTTGGGGCCCTTGGGAAGATTTCTATGGGATTAATACTCAGGGGACGCTGAATCTCATTGAGTCCTGCCGCAAAAAACGGGTTTCCAAGCTTGTTTACAGTAGTAGCCCGAGCGTTATTTTTGATGGCACGGACCAGCAAGGAATAGACGAGTCCGTGCGTTATCCTGAAAAATGGCTCTGCCATTATCAACAGACCAAAGCCTATGCCGAACAAGCTGTGTTGGAGTCTAACTCGGAGGCCCTTTTGACCTGTTCACTTCGCCCCCATTTAATTTGGGGACCTCGGGATCAACATTTGATTCCCCGGCTCATCGATCGAGCCCGATCGGGAAAACTACGGATTGTTGGTGATGGAGCCAACCTGGTAGACAATGTGTATGTCGAAAATGCTGCTGCTGCCCACCTGCAAGCTGCCGCAGCTCTCTCGCCGAGATCACCGGTTTGTGGTCAAGCTTATTTCATCAGCCAGGGCGAACCGGTGAATTGCTGGGAATGGATCAATGAGATTCTGGAAAGAACCGGCACACCAATCGTGACTCGGAAAATATCGTACCAAGTTGCGTGGTCATTGGGCTTGGCGTTAGAAGGGGTTTACAAACTTCTTGGTTGGCAAAGCGAACCGAGGATGACCCGGTTTCTCGCGGCCCAGCTGGCAAGGCACCACTATTACAAAGTCGATAAAGCGAAAAAAGACTTTGGTTATGAACCGGTAATCAGCCACAAAGAAGGGATGACAAGATTGATCGCGAGCCTCAAGGGAAAATAAGCTGGGGAGGGTCGAAGGGTAATTCTAGGGCGATTTGGTCCTTTGTCAGGGCTGTTTACGCATGATCGCGCGCTTGACCCTACCAAAACCCGTGAGTAACCGATAAATTGTTACGTTTGACGTTGTTTTTTGACATTCATGATTGCTGACGCTTCCAAGACCGAATTGCCGCCCGACCAGCGAATTGTCATCACTGGGGTCGGATTGACTGCGCCCAATGGAAACTCATTTTCGGATTTCCGCGAGGCGCTGTTGAACGGTAAAAGTGGGGTCCAAGATTATGAAATCCGTTATTTCGGTAAGACGTTTGCCGGGGTTTGTGATTTTGATGAGCGAAAACACCAATCGCGTAAAGATCGTCGACGGGGAACACGGGCAGCCAGCGTGGGGATTTATTGTTCCAATGAAGCGGTATTAGCTTCGGGCGTTGATTGGGAAAATGTCAACAAGGATCGCGTGGGTATTTACGTTGGTGTGACGGAGCACGGTAACGTCGAAACTGAAAACGAAGTTTACGAGATCAAGGGTTTTGACTACGACACGCAATACTGGTCGCACCATCATAACCCGCGGACGGTTGCGAATAATCCGGCTGGTGAAATAGCCTTAAACATGGGCATCACCGGCCCACACTACACGATTGGGGCTGCGTGTGCTGCGGGAAATGCTGGAATGATTCAGGGAGCCCAAATGCTCCGGTTGCATGAATGTGACTTTGCGATCGCGGGTGGTGTTTCCGAGAGCATTCATACGTTTGGTATTTTTGCAGGATTTAGTAGCCAAGGTGCACTTGCAAGTGAGGGTGATCCTGAGAAAGCCTCTCGGCCTTTTGACAAACAACGACAGGGTATCGTGGTTGCCGAAGGTGGCTGCCTTTATACGCTTGAGCGACTGTCTGACGCCAAAAAGCGTAGTGCCAGAATCTATGGTGAACTTGTTGGCTATGCAATGAACACAGATGCGACCGATTTTGTGCTCCCGAATCCGCAGCGGCAGGCGCAGTGCGTCCGTTTGGCACTGAAAAAGGCGGGATTAGCACCGGATGAAATCGACATTGTCAGTACCCACGCTACGGGTACGGCCTCGGGAGATACACAAGAATGTGCGGGATTACGCGAGGTTTTTGCCAACACTGAGCGAACATTTGTGAATAATACCAAGAGTTTTATTGGTCACAGTATGGGTGCGGCAGGTGCAATTGAATTAGCGGGAAATCTAGCGTCCTTTGAAGATGGCCTCTGTCATGCCACAATAAACGTTGATGATCTGGATCCAGAATGCAGCTTGCCAGGACTGGTGATTAACGAGCCTCGGGAATTGGGATCAGTGAACTATATTCTTAATAACTCGTTTGGCATGCTGGGTATCAACTCAGTGGTCATTATCAAAAAGTATTAATCCGAGATAGAATCGATTGACGGCCCTGAAGCCGATTGGAGATAAAATGAGTCCCGCTGGAATACGCGATGTAATAATTGAAATTCTCGGAGACATTGCTCCCGATGAAGATTTGTCAGGATTAAAGGATGATGTGGCCTTCCGTGAACAGCTCGAGTTAGACAGTATGGATTTTCTCGATATTGTGATGGAGCTTCGAAGACGGCATCGAATTCAAATCCCCGAAGAAGAGTATGGTGAACTGGCCAGTATGGACAGCACCGTTCAATATTTAACTCCCAAAATGGCCGATCTCTAAGTTGATTTGTTGAAACCATTTTTGATGGTATTCGCAGTGGAGACTGATACAGGATTAGGCTGGTCTCTCCGCAATAGTTGCCTGAAAACCTGAGTTCAGCACCGGAAACGAATGTACGACACAATTATCATTGGTGCCGGAATGTCGGGTTTGGCGGCAGGAATCAGGCTCGCTTACTATGATCAAAAAGTTTGTATCCTGGAACGCCATAAGACGATTGGCGGATTGAATTCTTTCTATCGACTGAATGGTCGAGACTACGATGTTGGATTGCACGCAGTCACCAACTTTACACCGAAAGGTGAAAAAAAGGGACCGCTTGCCCGCATGCTTCGACAGCTTCGATTCAAGTGGGAGGATTTCGCGCTTTCACCACAAATCGGTTCTCGTATCGCGTTCCCGGGTGTAAGTCTGGATTTTGACAATGACCTTAGACTGCTGACTTCTGAAATTGCGGATAACTTTCCAGGACAGATTGACAACTTTCAAGTTTTGACTGAGAGAATCGTGGATTACGATGACTTGGATCAATCCTCATTTGAGCTTTCGACGAGACAAATTCTGGACGAAATTATTACGGATCCACTGTTGATTGAAATGCTATTGTGTCCGTTGATGTGGTACGGCAATGCTCGCACTGACGACATGGACTGGGGACAGTTTTGCATCATGTTTCGCAGTATTTACATGGAAGGGTTTGGCAGACCTTTTAAGGGAGTTCGCTTGATTCTCAAAAATTTGGTCCGTAAATTCCGGGGTGTTGGTGGCGACCTGAAACTTCGTCGAGGTGTTTCGACCATTAAAGTTGAAGGCAATCGAGCGGTGGGTGTCGTACTGGATAATGGTGAGGAGATAGAAGGCAAGCGAATTCTTTCGTCTGCAGGCAGGCTTGAGACGTTGAGGCTGTGTGACGATGTTAGCGAGGTGGACCATCGCCAAAGTGGTCAGCTAACTTTTATCGAAAGTATTTCCATTCTTGATTGTGAGCCGGAAAAAATCGGAAATGACAGGACGATTGTGTTTTACAATGACTCCGAAACATTTCATTGGCGGCCACCTAAAGACGAAATCTGCGATTTGCGGACAGGGGTCATTTGTTCTCCCAACAACTATGAATACAGTTCAGAGGATGGACGACTGGATGAGGGAATTGTCAGGATCACGACGATTGCAGATTTTGGCGGCTGGAATGATCTTGATAAGGATCGTTATCAGCTGGAAAAACTGAACTGGTATGATCGCAGCGTTGAATCCGCGGTGCGTTTCGTGCCCGATTTTCGTGGACACGTGATCGAGACTGATGTTTTTACACCAACAACGATTCGCCGGTTTACTTGGCACGATAATGGCGCCGTCTATGGCGCACCTGATAAGAAACTTGACGGCACAACTCATTTGTCCAACCTGTTTTTATGCGGCACGGATCAGGGTTTTGTGGGGATTGTTGGATCCTTGATGAGTGGCATTACCATGGCCAATCAACATTGTCTCAAAGACTAAAGCGGTGCCATGATCGGTTTGCAACTGCCCAGAATTTTTTACGGTCAGATTCAGCGGCAACAGGTGATTGGTCAGCGGGCTGATTTTTGTGAGTTTTGTGTTTGTGTTTGTCGGCACGATATTGTCTCCTTCCAGGCGGCGTCAGCTGTGTTCTTTTACCCGCTAAAGTACGAAGAGTACAAGCGCGAATCTCGTTGTGAAATCTGCCAGATGCAGTTTCCCATAGCGTTCCAAGAACGCTTGGCCAAGTCGGCGGGGGATTTCCCGATCGCCGATCTTGTCAAAACAACGAATCCTGAAATTGTTGGTCGTGCGATCCTGGAGACCAAGCAGATGATCGATTGGCCAGGGGGAGCAAAATTGATTGCCAGGAATCGCGTTGTTAATTTTCTGAGAGGACACGAGTTGGAATATCATTGGTGGATGAAGCGAAGGCTGCCCTTGTTTGCTGTGGGGTCCATCCAGTTTCTGATCATCGGATTTATTCTTTCGCTGTTCCTGCCGGCTGAGTTGGCGGTAATGATTGTCTGTTGTGGATGTTTCTTGGCAGCGTTGCTTTTCTTTCGGTTTTTGAAAACTGGCGTTCAGCGTTGCTTCGGTAACCGAATCACCCGGCTTCTCGGGTTGACTGGAAAATCACTGGATGAGCTGGATTCGGAAATTACGGATTTGAAAAAACGGTTCCCCCGGTCTGCATTGATTTTTCTTCGACAAATAGAAGTCTTGAAAAGGAGTTCGATCGCGAGTTTCAGCCGTGAACGGGACTTTGTTCCCACCCTGGAGTTAACCATTTCAGCCAGTGACGGTTTTCAGGCAGAGGTGCTGGGGATTCCCAGTTTGTCCCCATCCGAAGAGTCAGAGCGACGGTGATGTTCTGCGAGCAAACAAGTGATATGCGAATTTTGCTGACGCGGTTACTGGAGAAATGGGTTGGGCTGGAGGCGTCAGCTTTCAAGCAGATTCTGCGAACCGAGGGGTTACCTGCAACGCTAATTCTTGTTTTAAAACTTCTGTTGCCAGAGCAGTGTAATCTGCGGCGCCATTCGATTGAGGCGCGTAATCAAATATCGATTGACCGTAACTGGGAGCTTCAGCGAGTCGAATGTTGCGACGAATCAAGGTTTCAAAATTGATAGCATCTTTCCACGCCGAATTGGAGGTCCGCTGATCGGCAAAAAAATCTTTGACATCATTGGAAACCTCAGCAGCCAGTTTAGTGCCGGAATCATACATGCAGAAAACAATGCCGGTTAGAGCCAAAGCTGGATTCAACCTTTTGCTAACCAAGTCAATGGTTCGTAGCAGTTTGCTGAGACCATGCAGCGCCAGAAAATGGGGCTGAAGTGGTAAGAAGATTTCGGTGGCCGCGGTCAGTGCATTAAGTGTTAAGACACCCAGTGAAGGTGGGCAGTCCAAGATGCAATAATCAAAGTTCTGGTCATCTGCTTCCAGTTTGTCCCGTAAAATAATTTCTCGACCGACCTCAGTCGCAAGTTCCATTTCTGCAGCAGCCAAATCGATATGGGAAGGGACTACAGCCAGGTTGGGAGTCACTTGGACCCGGACGTCACGGACCGGGATGTCATCGGTTAAGATCGAATAAGTGGACTTGGAAGATTCGTCCAATGAAAGACCTAGATGAAGTGAAGCGTGGGCTTGAGGATCGACGTCGATTAAACAGACGGTTTTGCCTGCGTTTGCCAAAGCGGCGCTGAGGTTGACTGCGGTCGTTGTTTTCCCCACTCCCCCTTTTTGGTTGATTACCGCAATCGAACGCACTGCATTATCCCCGTTGAAAGTTTTGTGGATTCACCATAATGGAGGGAGGTTGCTACACGAAAACCAGCTGAATGTAGCAATAATCTTGAGGACTCTAGACAAACTTGCTGGTTTGGTCAATAAAAGTCGAAGACCAGCGGCGTGGAACTCGCCCAAGTTTCCAACGATATGAAAGAAATCCAACGACATGCGTGTCATCATTGAAAAAGACTCAGAAAGTGCTAGCAAACGCGCTTCCGAATTCATGGTTCAGTTTATCCAGCAAAAGCCAAATTGTGTTCTCGGGCTGGCCACTGGTAGTACACCCCTGCAGATCTATGCAGAATTCATTGCTCATTATCAAGCCGGTGACATTGATTTTTCACAGGTCGTTTCGTTTAACTTAGACGAATATGTTGGGCTCGGCCCAGCGGATCCTCATAGTTACCGTTCATTTATGCAGGAGCACCTATTTTCCAAGATTAACATCCTTCCGGAAAACACTCACGTACCTGATGGCCGATCATTAGATTTTGACAATGACTGCCGGCAGTACGAGAAAAAAATCCAGGATCACGGAGGGATTGATTTCCAGCTACTGGGGATCGGCCGGGATGGGCATATTGCCTTTAATGAGCCGGGATCGTCTTTAGGAAGTCGAACCCGATTGAAGACGTTGACTGGCGAAACGATCAAAGATAACGCCCGGTTTTTTGGGGGCATTGAGAATGTTCCGCGACTGGCAATTACGATGGGCGTGGGCACGATCTTGGAAACCCGAAAATGTATTTTGGTTGCGTTCGGAGAACATAAGGCGCAGGCCGTTTCCCAGGCGATTGAAGGTCCGGTTACAGCACAAGTCACTGCATCTGCCTTGCAGTTTCATCCGGATGTTATTGTTGTCGTTGATGAAGCTGCGGCAAAATATCTGAAAAGAAAATCTTATTACGAGGAAATCGAACAATCCCACAGATCACTGGAAGAACCTAAACTCTAAGCAGGTTTTGAAAAACTAGTTTTTTGGAAAACGAATCATTAAGATGGTTGCTTACTGATTTTTGTTTCGACTTTTCGCCACAGGTTAGATCCCGAGTTAACGGTAACTATGCGACAGATTGGAAGATTAACGGAAGAAGATTCCACAAAAAAACTCATCGCGTTCTTGTTGACCGAGGAGATCAAGGCGATTGCTGAACCCAGCGATCGTGGTTGGGAAATTTGGATCAAGGAAGAGGATGATGTCGACCGTTCCAAAAAACATTTTGCTGAATTCGAGGAAAATCCGGATGCCTTGAAATATTCAGAGGCTGTTGAAAAAGCAAACCAACTGGCTCGGGATGAACTGGATCGACTGGAAAAAAATCGTCAGAACCTGGTTGTCGTTCGCAATAACTGGTCACGAGGGAATGCTCAGAGGAAGCCGCTGGTGTTGACGATGATGATCCTTTCTGTGGTGGTCTTTATGACAACCCAAGGCTGGAAATATAACACTTTTGGGCCGACTTCAGCTCCCGAAAGAACCGTGGTTCTCAAGTCACTGTTATTTATTGATCCAGATGATGCAGTGATGGGAGTTGCGCGGTATATCGAGGAAGGGCTGGCAAAATCAAAAAATCTTGGTTTGAGCTCCTCGGAAAAGTCAGGGGACCTTGGAGCTTTCGGTCTCAAGCTGAAAAATGAGGCAAACGATGATGTGAACATCAAGCTGACCAACATTTACCAAGGGCAATTTTGGCGGTTGTTTACCCCGATGTTTATCCACTTTGGTTTACTCCACATCCTGTTCAACATGATGTGGCTCAATGCTCTGGGAGGTCAATTTGAAAATAGATTGGGTACCACACGCTTTGGCGTTTTTGTTTTGACTGCGGCCGTCGTGTCAGGATTCATTCAGCAAATGATGCCTGAAAACATGCAGGGCACTGGGGCACTGACGATTTGTGGCGGGATGTCCGGAGTGAACTATGCCCTGGCCGGGTTTATTTGGATGAAGTCACTTTACGAACCCAGGTCCGGATTTTTTCTTAGTCCGGTTAGCATTTTTATCTTGATCCTTTGGATGTTTATGGGGATTTTTGATGGAGGCAGGGCACTGGGTATGGCCAACTGGGCACATGGTGCTGGGTTCGTGTTTGGACTCGTTTGCGGTTACCTGCCAATTTTGCGACCAACTTCCAAACCCTGAAAGAGATTTTTCGTGTCAGAATCAGTGGTGAAAATTGGGTTGGCATCAGCTCCATATGAAATCAAGATAGGCATTGGCAATCTCTCGCGCTTGGCGGTGGAAGTTTCCAGATTCTCCCCAACCAAGGTTTTTGTGATTTACGATTCCAATGTGGTTGCTCATCTCCAGAAGGTAACGGAGGCTTTTGCGGATACCGATTTTTCGGTTGAGACGTTTGAAGTCGCTGCCGGGGAAGCGTCTAAGTGTTTGCAGATGGCAACTGCAATCTGGGAGCATTTGTTGGAAAACCGCGCTGACCGAAAATCGCTGATTGTTGCACTGGGCGGAGGTGTGGTGGGTGATTTAGCCGGATTTGCTGCTGCAGCGTTCGCCCGTGGGATTCCTTTTTTTCAAGTGCCGACGACTTTACTGGCACAAGTAGACAGTAGCGTTGGGGGAAAAACAGGAATCAATCTTGCTTCTGCGAAGAATATGGTAGGTGCCTTTTGGCAACCGTCAGGAGTTCTGGTCGATATTGATACACTCTCAACATTAAACGACCGGGAATATATTTCAGGATTAGCCGAGGTCATCAAATATGGCTTGATTATGGACCGGGAGTTTTTTGAGAAACTCGAAGACCACTCTGCCAAATTGGTTTTGCGAGATAGGGAGTTTCTGGTCGAAGTGATTACTCGTTGCTGTCAATTGAAGGCACAGGTCGTGCTGGAAGATGAAAAAGAAATTTCAGGTCGTCGTGCGATTTTGAATTACGGACACACGTTCGCCCACGCTTTTGAAACTACGTTTGGCTATGGAGAATACCTGCATGGCGAAGCAGTTGCGGTTGGCATGTTGTGTGCCGGTTATCTCGCTTTCCGACTTGATCGGGTTCCGCTGAGTTTTTGCGAACGTCAACTCGAAATCATGAAAAAAGTGGGGTTGCCCACCGCGGTTCGTCAGGCTCCGATGGATCAGCTGCTGGCGGTCATGCAGCGTGACAAAAAAAATATCGACAGCATCATCCGCTTGATTCTGCCAGTCAAGATTGGGGAGGTTGAAATGATCACCCACTCCGTTGAACCCCAGTTGATAGAAGAGTCTATTCAGAAGTTTATGGGGAGCCTTAGTTAGGGCGTGATTCCTTGATGTGTTGTGAACAAGGGTCAATCACTAATGGAACTGAGAACGACCTTTATGGGCTCCGGACGGCCGCTAGGAACAACAGGATCCGGCTGCTGGCGGGTCGCTCTTCGGCTAGAAACCTGCGGTCGAGTCGTTTTTTGCTGATGGATGTCGGTGGCCGGTGCCGTGGAATCTATACTTGTTTGCTGGCGGCGACTACTACTCTGGATATCGGCCTGGCTCGACTGGTGGTCGTAGTAATGATGCGGGTAGCCAAGGTCATGATTGTCATTGTATTCTCCGTGGACAGGAGACAAGGGCGGATCGAAAGCGGGTCGAGGCAAGCGACATTTTTCAGAGTCGAACAGCGGGGTCGTTGAGCGAATGTATTCCGACTGATCTCTTTGGTTCGATTGGAGCTGATTGAATTCGTTTTGGGCAGCATGCAGGTTGTCGTTTTCAACAATCCTTGGAATCAACACAAAAACAATTTCGCTCCGGGACTTTTCCTTGGCTGTGCGACGAAACAGTCCTCCAATACCCTTTAGGTCTCCCAGCACGGGAACTTTGGATTCAGTGATAGAGTCCTTTTCCTGGATCAGTCCACCGATGACCATGCCTTTACCGTTTGAAAGCAAGACACTGGTTTGAACTTCAGAGGTTTCTTCTTCCGGCAGGCCAGTGTCAATGTTGATTTTTCCATTGGAAACCTCGGGTTGAACATTCATCAAAATTCGGCCATCCCGGCTAATCCGAGGTGTGACCGAAAGCACAACGCCTACATCGATGAACCTCACGTCTTCCATGGAAGTGTTGCCATTTTGCTGGATCACGCGAAAGCCGAGCTGCTGTCCAACCTGAAGCCGGGATTCCTGACCATTGATGACCATGACCTTGGGAGACGCCAGAGTTCTGGTGTCATTGGACGTCTTTAACGCATCGATAATGCCTTTCAAATTGGGTGCATCTATCTCTGCAAGGAACGTAGATGTAGCAGTGGGTGTAATCCCAATCGTACCCAGTTTTAGGTCATTGCCAGACATTTTTGCGATATGCTCAAAGTTGACTCCATGTTTGTCGTCTTCGTTCAAGTCGATCTCTAAGACAAACGCTTCAATCAAAACCTGTCGGGGCGGTTGATCGATTTGCAAGATGTACTGTTCAACTCTTTGAATGACCCCGGGAAGATCTTCGACAACTATTTGTTCATTGGTTTTCCGGTTGTCGGTTTTGTCTGACTCCACAACGTACGATTGTCCGGAAGTGGACAACATTCCCTTAACAACCTCATTGACGTTTTTGGCTGATGCGTAATCAAGTCCAAAGACCTTGACGATTTTTCCTGTATATTCAGGGGTTACGGTGGATTCAGAAGCTTGGGTGTTAGGTGTTACGTAAACAATGCCGGCACGCTCTGTCCAAGTGTGCCCCGAAACCGCTAGAACCGAGGTCAAGGCTTGTGAGGCGGGTACATTTTGCAGGGAAAACGAAATCGTTTGAGCCGAGTCTCCCGATAGAACAAAACTGATTTTTTCCTTATTGGCCAAGACATTAAGCACATCAGCGACTGTCGCGTTTTTGGCAACCATCGTGACAAATCCGTTTTGATTCTGAAATTCCACTTGAGCTGTTTTCGGAAGAGTCAATTCAAGCCGGTTGTTCGCGCGAGACAATAGGTTGGAACGACTGTTTCCCTGTTGGGGGACTAGGTTGCTACCAGGGATGGACGATCCGGCAATCCCGTTTTGAACTCGGGGGTCGCTGAGGTTGTTGGATGACGGGGAAATTATGAGACGATCACTGTTGTTTGTGAGAGCATTGCCTTTGAGGCCGTTGCTTCTGCCCTGACCCGGTCCAAGCCGAGGCGATTGAATTGAGGACGGAGTGAGACCGTTGGAGCTGAGTTCGGTTTTTGCCTGTGCTGTGGCTTGAAACTTGACTTGCCTCCCTTGGTTCCAACCCGCACGACTTGAGGATTGATTGCTGAATTTAGGGGCTGAATCGTTATTCTGCAGCAATTGCTGCTTGAATTGAATCGAAGCCTGGTTAGCAGAAATGGGTCGAAGGTGGACCCGTTCGGCATTCTTCAAGCGTTGAAGCTGTGCAGCGACCTGAGTTTCTAGGACCAGGGGCTCCAAGAAAAAAGACGCGCAGACAACACAAAAGACGATGGTCGTTTGTAGTGTGAATTTCGGTTCTAGGGAACGTGAAAAAACCACGCTTTTACTACGGTTAGGTGCTGGGTGGTGTTAAAATTTGACGTTTTTGCGGGATGTACCGTCAACCTAAGGATCGGCAAAGAACGGATGTTTCGTGAGGTCTGTTCCAAAAGATTGTCGAACAAATCGGGTCAAACACCGGATGGCCGTGCCGTTTATTGGAAAACTTCCATCGTCGAAGCTGTTGTGGGCTGGCGTGCTAGCTGCCCCCAAAAGAACTGGCTGTATGAGCAGGAGCCAACCGCTGTGCGAGAGGTTTTTGGGGTAAACCAGACGATGTTGAGCAGAGATTGTCGTTTAAGATTTTGGATCGACTTGTCGCCAAGCCGACTTTTGCCTGAACATATCGATTCGGGCTCGGAAGGGGTGTTGACGATCACGCCGTAGGCGGATGTCCTCTAAAAGTGTTTTGACACTAGATTTTACCGTGACGTAGGAGCCATTCACCTTGAATTTTTTGGTGAGATCAAAGGTGTCGCCGCTGAGCCAGAGCGTAGCATCGGCTGCCGGGCATTGAAGCCGAATGACATAATTTCCGGTCGTTGCATTTTGGGTGGTCCGTGCTGTGATCATTGCGGCGGGTTTGTTTTTCCCGTCCGAGGTCAGAGGTTTTTCGGAGATCCATTCTTCAGGAAGGATGATGTTTTTGCGCTCAATGTTATTGACTTCGACCCACCAAAAGAAGTTGTCCCAGGGGCGATAAGTTTGGCATTTGAATTCGCGGGGTGTTTTTCGCCGACGTTGTACTTTCATCCAGCGAAATAGTTTTTCGATTTCTTCATAAAAGTGTTCATGGACACGGCCGATGTACTGACAGACGATGACATCGTTTTTTGCAGTGAGCATGTAGTCTTTCCATTCTGGAAGGTTGACTTCCTCCCGAGAATAGTCGTGCTCACCATGAATAAAATAGATCGGAAAGGACTCACGCAGGTTGCCTGAATAAAATTTGATGTATTTTTGATTTGCAGCGGCAATCGGGATGATGCCGGCCCAGAGACTAGGGTGTGACAAGCCAATGTCCCAGGCTGCATCGCCTCCCATGGAATGGCCGGAAAGGAACACTCGGTCCGTATCAATAGAAAATCGTTTCTTGGCATCGAGCAGACTGCGCAGAACAGCCGCATGTTCATGGGCAGAGTAGTTGTAACCCGATTGGTTTTTTTTACGCCAGCTGGGTGCAATGACAATATGCCCGTTGTAGCCAGCGTATCCCGCGCGATGCGATTTGTCTTTGGGGACCTCCCCGGCCCACCAGTTCAATTGGATTTCAGGTGTTGAACTTTGTCCACAGAGGGTCACGATGCAGGGGTAACGGCGATAGGGATCATATTCGGGCGGCAGCTGGACCTGGTATTCGTAAGTTTGGCCGGAGGTTAAGCTTGGAACCGAGACCAGGTAATACCCGGGGCCAAGTTTTTCTGCGTCCTCAAGGTTGCCGTACGGCAGCAGGTTTGCAGCAATTCTTTCAATGTTTTCAACGGAGGCGCCTTCCATGGATTCGAGTTGTTTTAAAATGGTTTTCCGGGCAACAGAGTCATTGGCGATTAGGTATTTTTGCACCAGATCTCGAACCGAGAGCAGCGAAAGGGCCGTTGCATAATTTTGCTTCCCGGCTCCACTTCCCATTAACCAACCCGTGATCGCCAGCGAAATTTTTTCGTCGGCGATTTGGGATGGGTCATCAATAAATCGATAAAAATCAGCAAGCCGGGAGATGTTGTTCCGGTTTAGTTCCTGTTTCCAGACATTCACTAATGCGTCCACGTTTTGGGCGCTGGCGCCGAGCAGTTTTTCATCTTTTTTGAGTTCCGCAACCAAGCTTTCCATTGTGTTGATCAGAGTCACCCGGTTTTTTTGATGGACAGTGGCTTCGTTTTGCATGTCCCCGAGCTCGACCAGAGTTTCGTCATCGACTTTTCGATCTTTGAAAGAGGAAACGAGCGTGGCGGCGTTTTTGTATTGCCCCACATCCAGCAATTGTTTGACCTGTCGCAGCTGAAAATCTGATTGGGCTTTGGATAGTGCTTGGATCTGTTTTGTTCTTAGATCGCGTTGTTCCGGAAAATCCCGAAAGAGCGCCTTGAGCTCTAACATGGCTTCCCGGTATTTCTCTGCTTGCCGGTAGAAGGCAATAATTCGTAGGCGGCCATCGAGGTCGTCGCGACTTTTGACTTGGTGGCGAAGGATCTTGCTGAGAGTGTCCCGCGGTAGCGTTGAAGTTGAAAATCGCATTTCCCAGGTGATGGAGGCCGCATTGCGTTCGCTGAGGCAACGCACTACGAAATATTTTGGCGTGATGCGGGTAATGCCTTGATGCACAATTCTCGGTGTCGGTGCTTTGCCGGTGGTAATCGTGCAGACTCGCCGCCCAAATTCATTGAAGGGGCCTCCGCTGATAATGTGAATTCCCTGGGGATCGGTTGTGGAGGTTTCCTGGATATGAGGCTGGGGGATTTCGAAAATTTCTTCCGGTAGGGATGGAGCTGCAGTCAGTTCGTTGCGGAGCAACTGGCTGTGAAACCAATAGCGTCTGACATTGTCATTGATTGATAGGATTTGGCCTTGGCCTGCGACAAAAATCTCGACAGCCCTCATGGCTTCGCCCTCAATTTGAATGCCGTTCAGCAACGATGCCTGATGTTGACCCAAACAACTGGATGGGCCGCACCAGACAGTCCCAACGGATACAATCAAACCGATAAGAGCCGTTGCCGGCCTGGAGAGGTAAGGAAAAGCAATCTTGGCAACACTTGTCATACTAGCTTCCGATCAAAGGGCTGAACCCTGACGTCCATGGATTTTCAAGACTGAAATTTATTCGAGCAAAAAAGTCAATAACGTTCAATTTGATGCGTTGGTTTGCCAATTTGTATTATCTCGAATTCAACCAGAGCGGTCAACGAACGCACCGTTATCTCTTTGGAATTATAGCTCTTGGTTTTCGAAGGCCTGCGAGAGTTACCTGGAAAACTGGATCGGGTTGATCCGGTTATGCAGGTTGTTGCTGAGCCAGGCAATGAAAAGAACCGAGGCCCACAGATAAATTCCGACTGGGAAGCCCTTGGACTACCCGGCTCGGCAGGAGTTCTCTCAGGAGACCCACAACCCAATCATCTTGAGGATCGCCAAACTGGGGAACGATAACCGTGCTGTTGGCAAAATAGAAGTTGGTGTAGCTGCAAGGCAGGCTGGTGCCAAACATCTTGACTTCAGCAGGGTCCGGTAATTCAATAACTTGAAAATCGGTTTTTTTAAGTTGAGCTTTAACTAAAGCCGCTTGACGCTGAGAAACGACAATTTGATGGGGTGAGATGAAACGGGCGACCTGATCCACATGTCCATCAGTATCGTCCCCTTGGATCGCAGCACATTCGAGAACATAGATGTCCTCCAAACCCAATGTCTGGTGGAGTTCCTTTTTGATTTCTGGGGTTGAGCGTTTCGGGTTGCGGGCCTGAACACTTTGTCGCGTTGTCAAACAGGCTGATTCACCGTTGGATTCGATTGAGCCCCCTTCGAGAACCAGTGAAGACTGGAATGATGGAATCGAACTGGACGCAAGAATCCGCTTAGCCGCTTCTTGATCGGAATCGAAGGGTGGATATTTTTCTCCCCATCCATTGTAGATCCAGTCGATTCCCCAGATTGAACCGGTTTCAGCTTTGACGTAGGTCGGGCCATAATCTCGTATCCAGCTGTCATTGGTCACAATGTCAAACACACTGATTTGGGGATGGGAAGAAAACTGAAGAGTGAGTGATTTGCCCAGTTCGCCAGTTGCCAGAAGGTTTACAGGTTCAACATCGGCAATGGTTCGGACGAACGTCTCAAATTCTGACTGGGCTTCGGATAGATTATGAGGCCAAGTGTTTTGGTTGTGGGGCCAAGTTAGCCAGGTGCCCGCATGGGGCGACCATTCTGCGGGGAACCGAAACCCCAAATCGGCGGGAAACAATGAACGTTCGTCAGAAATCATCAACAAGAATTTACCACTGAAAGACAGCAGCGCCCCAGGTTAACCCTGCGCCAAATCCACAAAGCACGGTTTTGCTGCCGGGTTTGATCAGTCCGACTTCGATGGCTTCGTCAATCGCGAGTGGAACACTTCCGGCAGACGTGTTTCCGTAATTGTGCAGGTTGGTGAACACTTTTTTCTGGTCGATGCCGAGATCGCTGACCGCTGCATCCAAGATGCGAATATTGGCTTGGTGAAAAATGAACGCATCGATGTCTTCAAGGTTCAAACCAGCGTCGTTGACGACGTTGCGAGTTGCCTGGGCGACTTGACGAACGGCCCATTTGAAAACAGGACGACCATCCATTTTTAAAAACTGTCGACCTTCTTTGACACGTTCAACAGTGACCGGTTCGCGAAAAGCACCGGATGGAATCAGTAATAGTTCACCTTGTGAACCATCCGATCCTAATTCAAAGGACAGGATGCCACAACTTTGGTCACCATCTTCACTGGGTCCAAGAATAATAGCCGCAGCAGCATCTCCAAATAATGGTACAGTCTTGATGTCCTTGGGATTAACGGTCCGGGCCATCGTTTCCGCGCCGATCAAAAGGATTCTTCGATAGCAGCCTGTCTTGACAAATTGGGCAGCAGTAATCAGCCCGTAAATAAAGCCTGAACAGGCAGCATTCAGATCCAGGGAAGCGGCTTGGCTCCCGAGACGATTTTGTACGATACAAGAGGTTGAAGGTGCGAAATGATCAGGGGTCATTGTGGCAACCAGGATTAAATCGATTTCGCTGGGTTGGATTCCTGATTTTTTTAAGCAATCCACGGCTGCCCAATAAGCCAGGTCGCTGGTTGCCTGCTCTTCAGGGGCAATCCGGCGTTCGAGAATTCCGGTCCGTTGTTTGATCCATTCGGTGTCACAACCGAGTTCGGCCAAATCTTCGTTTTTGAGAATGACCTCTGGAACATAGGAACCAGATCCCAGGATCTTAACACCTGTTACCGAACGCTTAATTCTTGATTCTTCAACTTCAGTTTCAGTGTTGGGCACAAGTGTCGACATAAAGTTTCTTCTGAATTGAGCTGGAAAAGGAAAATGGACTAACGGGCCTCGTGGGGGATATCAATCCAAGTTCTCTTTTGTTGCGACTCAAGGACTGCATCCGCAATGACTTGAGCTCGCAAACCATCGTAAAAGCAGGGTATTGCTGAACGATTTTCGCAAATTGCGGAGACAAATTCCCAAACCAGATCATAACGAAAAACCGTGCCTGGTTCTCCATTATTTGGGTCTCTGGGGCTCTCTTTTGGTTTTAAAAATCGATCGGGAACCGGTACAGGCTCTAAATCTCCTCCAGTTTTACCCAAAAGCAGGTGATTCGGGTCGTGCATCCGGTACACTGCACTTGCCTCGCTTCCGTTGATTTCGGCCCATTCGTGGCCAAAACCCCTGAGATTGTAGCCTTTTGCAAGTGTGGTTCCTTCCCAAACCCCGACCGCACCCGAATCGAATTCTCCGATTAGCGCTGACCAATCATCCACATCAGATGGTTCACAATTTTCGCCAGTGGCGGTGCGCGTCCGGGGGGCAAACTGAGCAACGCCACCGGTAATGGATTTGATCGGTCCGAGCAAATCCATCGCAAAATCGATGCGATGGATGGTCATATCGAATAAATCGCCAGCGCCAGCCAAGTGTTTGTGCTGCCGCCAACCCCAACTGGTTTCGGGAAGATCCAAGAATCGTTGGCTGCGAAAATGCCTGGGCTGTCCTAAGTCGCCCTTGGCTAGAAGGTGCTTGAGGTACAGCATGGAGGGGGCAAATCGATAGGTAAATGCCGTCATATGGACAATTTGGTGATCTCGGGCAACGTGGTACATTTCCCGGACCTCATTTGCTGACAGGGCTAATGGCTTTTCGCACATGATGTGAACACCGTGTTTGGCCGCATGCAGGCAAATTTCTTTGTGCGTAAAATTGGGTGTTGCCACGATAATTGCGTCAATGGAATCGTTCTCAATCAGCTGATTTGGATCACTGGTTGCAAAATCAACTTGCCATTGATTCTTCTTTTGATCCAAGAGATTAAGGTCGGTGTCACAGATGCCGGCTAATTCCGCACGGCAATCCAGTTCAAGGCCGGGAAAATGGTGATAATCTGAGACGCTGCCGACTCCAATAATCCCAATTCGGATTTTTTGGCTCAATTCAACTCACCTTGATCGAAGTTAATTAATATCAATAGGTTACGACAAAATACAGAAATTAAATTAACTGAAATCCGCGGAGAAACAAAGCCAAGCCACTGGGGAATCGAGAGAAATAAAAACTGCTTTAAAATGCATACCACCCATTAGGGGGTGTTATGGGATTGTATTTAATTTACATTTGAGCTTCTTAATTACGCTGAATGACCACATAGAAAGTGAGCCGAAGAACGGATGAGCCTATTGGCAGTTTTGTACAAGCTTGTTCCTGAATCCCCCATTCTCATTGCATTCAACCGAGAGGAGTTGGTGACTCACAAAGTCACAAAACCAACCATTCAGTCGGGGAAACCCCGTATTTTAGCCAGCATGGACTCGGTCTCTGGCGGAACTTGGCTTGGGGTCAACCAACATGGCATGATGGTGGGTGCGACTTCACGGAGAAAATTCAATGTGCCCATGGCACCTAAGTCTCGTGAGGCATTGTGCCGTGATCTGCTTCGTTGCGGATCGGCCAGAGATGCAGTGAACTTAGCCATGGACGAACTTCACACCAATGAATATGAGGGCGTCAATTACATCATTGCCGATGGCGAAAGCGGCTGGTTTGTCCATGGTGGGAACGAACTTGAGGCGAATGTATTGGAAGAAGGTTTGAATATCGTTTCCGATAGGAACGTTAATGACCCGAGGGATGAACGGGTCGCTATGGCTCGTCGACTTTTGACTCTCCAGACGCTCGACTCTCCAGTGAAATTTCTAGCGGTTGCCAGTAAGGTATTGGCCAGAGCACCCTCGGGCCCCGGAAGGCCGAGTATGGTGGTTCATGATGGAGATTATGGCACGGTCAGTTCGACTTTAGTTTCCTTGGGCATTAAGCCGCGAGATGCCATTTACCAGTTTGCCAACGGAAGCCCCGACGAAAATAAATTTGAAGATTTTTCGCCGATGCTCCGAGATATTCTCAGCCGGGGGTTAAGGGAAGCTCGGTTGAAGACGGCAAGCGTCTGAACGGGTGGAGATCATTTCAAGGCCGCAAATTGCGGCTTTTTTTATGCGCACGGAAAAGCCGAGTTAACGACTCGCTGGCAAGGACTGAATTTTTCAGTCTTGCGTTTTGTAGAGGCATTTCAGCCAAAACGGGGGTTGCCTCCAGGGGCTGCTCCTAAAAGGAGCGTTAAAATTGATATAGTGAACCCTTGCTTCCGTTCATTCGGTTTATGCTTCCCATTAGCTTAAGATTTCACCATGCCTGCTTTAATTGTCGAACAGCTCACGAAGACATTTCACACCCAAATGAGTTCTTTGGACGTTCTCCGTGAAATCTCGTTTTCAATGGAGCAAGGTGAAAACATGGTGGTTGTGGGGCCAAGTGGATCGGGAAAAAGTACGCTTCTTCATATCCTGGGAACCCTTGATTCTCCATCAAGTGGTGTTGTGGAAATCAATGGTCAGAACCCGTTTGAGCTGCCCGATAAAGATTTGGCCAATTTTCGCAATCGGAATGTCGGGTTTGTTTTCCAAGAGCATCACTTGTTGCCACAACTTACGGTGCTTGAAAATGTGCTCATTCCAACCCTTGCAGCAGGGTCCAGCACCCCGGAGCAAATTGATCGAGCGAACAGACTCATCGAGCAAATCGGTCTTGCGGAGCGAATGAACCACCGGCCCGCGCAATTGTCAGGAGGTGAACGGCAGCGTGTTGCCATTGCGCGGTCACTGATCTTTAAACCGTCGATTTTGCTGGCAGATGAACCGACAGGTAGCCTGGATCAGGAGAACTCGAACTTGGTGGGTGAGATGCTACTTCGTTTACAGCAAGCCGAAAAGGCAATGTTAGTTGTAGTCACACACAGTGCGGAATTGGCGGGCTTGTTTTCTAGGCAGTTGGAATTCAGCAATGGTCGAGTGACAGAGCAACCGAACTCTGCAGCCGGTTCCAGTGGGAAGGTCCATTGAGAATGGGAGCAAGAAGATGAACCGGTTTCGATACGCCATGACCAGCTTGCTGTTTTTCTGGCGAATTCATTTGGCTGTCAGTTGTGGGGTTATTGCCGCGACTGCCGTTTTGACCGGCGCACTGTTGGTTGGCGATAGCATGCGAGGAAGTTTGCGGAAGATTTCTCTGGATGGCTTGGGAAGTATCGACGAGATCTTAATCCCCGAACGTTTTTTCAGGGACAAGATGGCGGATGACTTGGAATCCAGTAAAGAATTTGAGTCCGATTTTGAAATGGCTGAAACGATGATCCTGTTTCCCAACGCTTCGGCAAGCCTGAAATCTGCTGACCAAACCAGTGTTGCCAACAAAGTCACCTTAATTGGCTGCAAAAACAACTTTTGGAATTTTTCTGGCAGCACGGTGCAGGGGAAATCCGAAGAAAATCAAGTCCCTGATTTTGACAATTTGAGCCGGTCGGCGACCACGACACCGATTGTTTTGAATGAACCCTTGGCAACAGATTTGGGTATTACGAAATCAGACTTGGACTCGGAAGTACGCCCTGTCTTAACCGTGCGAATCCCCAAACCTCAACTGATCAATGCCGATAATCCTATTGGCAAAAAGGATGATTTGTATGAAACCATTGCCCGACTCGAAGTATGCAAAATTATTCCTGCTGAGGGTCTCGGCAGGTTCAATCTTCACCCGAGCCAAATTTTGCCGCGAATCGTCTTTCTCCCAATGTCCGTTGTTCAGGAAGCATTGCAAAAGGAAGGCTTGGCAAATGCATTGATTGTTTCTGCCAAAAAAAAAGGCCGGCGGCAAGGCACAACCCCGGAACAAAGCAAAAAGCTGAATTCGCTTTTAGAGCCCAGCGCAAGAGACTTGGGCTTGATTTTTAAGGAGGTCCAGCGGACCTACCAAGATCAAGGGAAAACGAAAACGGTTTTCCAATACACCAGCCTTTCGTCGGACCAACTCTTGTTGACTGATCAAGTTGTTAAGGTAGCGATGAAAGCCTATGAGGCCTATGAACCCCAAGAAGTCTTGACCTATCTTGCGAATGGATTGAAACCGAGTCAAAGTCTATCCGAACAAATCCCATTTTCGATGGTTGCTGCGATTGATTTGACGGAACGTTTTCAACTGATCTCAGCGATATCAGGCCAGCCCATCAGGTCATTGAAAGATGATGAAATTGTCATCAACAGTTGGTCTGCAGAAGATTTGATCAAGACTTCGGGAAACAGGACTGATTTCGATAATGCGGATCGCTTGACGGTCGAAATGAAAAAACTGGTTGGCAAGAAACTACGGCTCACCTTTTATGAACCAGAGGCCTCCCATGGTAAGTTGATCCCACGTTTCAGGGAATTTGCCATTGCCGACATCGCCAAAGTGATTCCACCGAAAAAACCTTTTAGTCGCCGCCGGGCTGCCGAATTTGACCAGCCGCCAACACTTGCCAACGATCCAGACCTGACCCCATTTGTGCCAGGGGTTACTGATCAGAACTCGGTCAACAAATGGGATTTGCCATTTAAAACACAGGTTCGCCCTCAAGACGATGACTACTGGCAATTTTATCGTACCACTCCCAAAGCGTTTGTGAATCTAGTTACGGGACAGGAACTTTGGCAAAGCCGATTCGGTAAAGTCACTTCTCTTAGAATTCATTCAGCTGTGGTGCCTCTGGCAGAGTTGGAAAAAAAATTCTTGGATCAGGCTAAACAGGAAACAAATTCACTTGGCTTTCTGTTTACTCCCATCAAAAGACGTAACCTGCAAGCTTCGTCTGGCTCGACCCCGTTTGATGTTTTGTTCCTGGCACTGAGCTTTTTTATCATTGCTGCAGCATTGATTCTGATTTCATTGTTGTTTCGCTTGGGCGTCGATCAGAAAGTTGCTCAACTGGGGTTGTTGTCGGCAGTCGGATGGAGCCGTGTTCAGATTTCACGCATGCTGGCTTGGGAAGGGGTTTTGATTTCTTTGACAGGTGGCGGTGTCGGGATTGTGTTTGGCGTCGTCTACGCGAAGTTGATGGTTTACGGGTTAACTACTTGGTGGGTTGGTGCGGTGATGACCAATTTCATGGAATTCCATTGGTCGATGCAGTCGATTTTGGTCGGGTTTGGTACAAGTGTTTTAGTATCGGTATTAACGATCCGGTTTTCATTGAATCGGGTAATGGATCGGTCGGTTCGAGATATGCTTGCTGGCCAAACGGAAACGCAGGCAACGCCAGTGGGGCAAGCTTCAAAAAAATTGCCTTGGATTTCGTTGAGCTTGTTTGTCGTTTCGCTCGTCCTCTTGATTGTTGCCGCGACCTCGTTGGGAGGTGAGGCGCAGGCGGGTGCCTTTATGGGAGGAGGGGCCATGCTGCTGTCAGCGCTTTTGATTCAGGTGTTGCTGAAATTCAAGCAACCGAGGCCTGGGTTCCACGGGGTTTCCGGTAGCAGATTGGCCTTTCAAAACGCCAGTCGAAATCCATTGCGGAGCACGTTGACGATCGGACTGGTTGCCTCGGCAACTTTCATGATTGTTGCCGTTAGCTCTTTTCATTTAACTCCCACGCAAGAGGGGACCGGTGGCTTTGAATGGATTGCTGAAAGCAGTCGACCTTTAGTCGGTGACTTACAGGATCCGCTAATCCGCGAAGATCTGCTGGGAGAAAGCTTGGAGGATCTCAAAGGTCTTGAAATTTATTCGATCCGCTATCTGCCGGGCGATGAAGCGGGTTGCAACAATCCCTTCCAAGCTCAGCGTCCGAAGGTTTTGGGAGTGACCGATGCATTGATTGATCTTTTTTCTTCCAGTCAAAAGGGCGTTGGAGGGTTTGCCTGGGGCGGTTCAATTGCAACGACGGAGGCTGAAAAAAAGAACCCTTGGGAGTTGCTTCGGGCGGAACCCGAGGATGGAACGATTCCGGTGGTGATTGATAAAAACACGGCGATGTACAGTTTGAAAATCTTTGGACTGGGGGGAGAATATGAAGTGGAGTTTAGTGGGGGAAAAAGAGTCAAGTTCCGGGTGGTAGGGTTTTTGTCTAACAGTACCTTGCAAGGTAGTTTGGTCATCGCAGAAAAACATTTTGAAAAACTGTTTCCTAATGTGACCGGGTATCGAACCTTCCTGATTCGAAACGTTTCACCAGTGAGTGCCCCGAAATCGAATATCGCAAAATTGGAAACAGAACTTGCCAACTATGGGTTCGATGCAACCCAGTCAATCACTGCCTTGTCTGAGTTCTTAGCGGTGCAAAATACTTACTTGTCGACTTTTCAAACCCTTGGTGCGTTTGGTTTGTTTTTGGGCACATTTGGATTGGCAACTGTCCAAATGCGAAATGTTGTTGAAAGAAGAAAGGAACTGGCCCTGATGCAGGCCTTGGGGTTTTCCAAGAATCGGCTGAGTTGGATTGTGATGGCCGAACATTCCGTTTTATTGGTTACCGGAATGTTCAGTGGAATAATTTGTGCGTTATTTTCGGTGGCTCCCCATGTTCTAGTCGGTGACGTCTCGGTTCCGTTTCTGATGCTTGGGGTCGTTTTGTTTTTGATCTTGGTTGTTGGGCTGATTTCAGGTCTCGCGGCAGTTTTCTTGTCGTTCAATACGCCCTTACTGTTAGCCTTGCGGCAGGAAAATTAGCACGTTAAATCGGGCATCGTTGTGACCCAAGCCAGATTTGTTTTCACCTAGATTGCTTCGTAAACTCCTGCTTTTTAACGAGATAGGTTGAGCCGGGAACTTCAGTTTCGATTTGTTTGTATTTTGGTGATTTTGGTTGCCACTTCCCTTTCGGGATGAGCTCTGCAGAGTAGAATGAGTGGTACTCCACCGGAAGAGTTGGGTGGCATTCTGAATTGCGGAACTACGTTTCATTATCTGATCAAAAACGGAATACACCGTTTCAAAAATTAAACAGATAAATTTCTTCTTGTCCCATCTTGTCCGTGCCCATGAAACCCATTGAACGTTTGCGCATATCGTCTCCGGCAATCTTACCTTCGATGTTGCAGAATGATTTTTCAGATATCCGATCGGTCTGTGGAAAACTCAAGCAAGCCGGAGTCGACGGTTTACACCTGGATGTGATGGATGGGAATTTTGTACCCAATATTTCATATGGAATTCCGATCGTCACCGCGTTTCGCAAGAGCAGTAACTTGGTGCTCGATTGCCACCTGATGATCGAACAGCCTGAAAAATACGTTGGGGCATTTGCGGAAGCAGGAGCCGACATTATTACGTTTCATGTTGAAGCGACGAATGATCCTGAAGGCTGTATACAGGCTATTCGTGATGCCGGTGTCGATGCCGGAGTGGCACTCAATCCGGGGACTCCGGTTGAGAGCATTGCTGCAATAACATCCAAGTGCGATCTGGTGTTGATAATGAGTGTCCATGCCGGATTTGGTGGACAGTCATTTATCCCCGATTCTATTGCAAGGATTGAGGAGGCTCGCCAGCTTCAAGGCGATTTCTTGCTGGAAGTGGATGGCGGAATTAACACGTCGACGATTAGGCGTTGTGCCGAAGTAGGAGCAGATCTTTTTGTTGCCGGTTCAGCTATTTTTGGCAAAGACGATTATGGGGCGGCAATTGCCGAATTGGCTGGGTTGGCCGGAGTGAAACATGAGAATGCTTAAGATATTTCTGGTCCGTCCGGGCTCAACTGAATTTGATGAGCAAGGGCGAATTAAAGGATCCTTGGATATCCCTTTGAGTTCTGCTGGACAGGAGCAGGTGCAGCAAGTCGCCGCGGAATTAAAAGAGTTTGAGATTTCTAGGATTTACAGTTCGCCTTGCCGTTCGGCTCAGCAGACAGCTGAAGGCCTGCGAAAAGATGGCAAAATCAAGATAAAAATCATTGAGGCCCTAAAGAATCTTGATCATGGACTTTGGCATGGAAAGCGAATTGAAGAACTCAAGGCAACCCAGCCGAAAACCTACCGCCAATTTGCGGATCACCCAGAAGCCACCTGTCCTCCCGAGGGCGAAACGCTTCAAGCTGCCCGTGGTCGTGTAGTCAAGGTGCTCAATAAACTCATTAAAAAGAACCAGGATGGACAGATTTTGCTTGTCGTCCCCGATCCGCTAGCAACCATTATTCGTTCTGTTTTGGAAAGTAAGCATGTCGGTGATCTTTGGCAAACCGAATGTGAGACCTGTCATTGGGAGGTTATTGATGTCAACGAGGAAACTTTAGAATACACTACCTAAGGGCCTTGTTATCGCAGCTTGTCCATCCGTGTGATTAACGGCAGTGCTGCAACAAGGTTTGTCAGCCAAGAGTCCAGGTTTTGGTCAAACACATTGCCTAACCAATACAGGCTTAACTTGAGTAAATTTTGGGTAATGTGAGAATTGGATTTGCGTCCAAAAAACGATTAGCCGAAGTTAATAATAAACCTAGTTCAATACAACGAAAGCACACGCTTAGATCCAAAATGTCCGAACTTCTCACAGCGACTGCTGAAGCCAATGCAAAGTCTCGAAAAAAAGGGATCCCTGAAGGATTGTGGCTACGTTGCCCTGGGTGTAACGAAGCAATCTTTCGCAAGGAAATGCTTAGACAGCTGAATACTTGTCCGGAGTGCAATCATCATTTTTACGTGTCTGCGAAGGATCGGCTTGAACAAGTTTTGGATGTTGGAACGTTTGAGGAATGGGATGCCGAGATTCAGCCAGCGGATCCTTTAGAATTTTCTGACCAAAAAAAATATTCGGACCGGATTGTTGCTGAGCAAAAAAGAACAGGACTGAGAGAAGCTGCCTTGACTGGCACAGGGATGATACGCGCTCGACGTGTAGCCTTTGGTGTAACAGACTCGGCCTTCATTATGGGTAGCATGGGGTCGGTTGTTGGCGAGAAATTAACGCGGTTGATTGAAAGGGCGATCGAGCAGTCTCTGCCGTTGATTATTGTCAGCGGGAGTGGAGGCGGAGCGCGGATGCACGAGGGAATTTTGTCGTTAATGCAAATGGCAAAAGTTTCTGCCGCTCTGGCCAAATATGACAAGACGGGTGGCCTATTCATTTCTGTCTTGACGAATCCAACGATGGGCGGTGTTGCCGCAAGTTTTGCATCCCTCGGGGATCTGGTTTTTGCCGAGCCTAAAGCCTTGATTGGTTTTGCGGGACCTCGCACAATTAAAGCGACCATCGGGGTGGAATTGCCAGAGGGATTTCAGACCAGTGAATTTCTACTGGAACATGGTTATATCGACAGAATCGTTACACGCGACAAACTTAAATCGGAAATTGCTTGCGCCATTGACTATTGTGGTAAATGAACAAAATTTCATACTCAATAGTGATTAATGCTTCGTTAGAGGTTGCCCACTACACAACTGTTTTTTCTTATCGGTAATGTCTTTTCTCGACAAAATCAAAGGGCTTTTCGGCACCAAGCAAGACGGCGTAAAGGATTTCGATTCTGCTGACTCCATTAAAGAGCAACCAAAATTGTCAGTCAGAAAGCGGACTGGAAAGCTGGATGTTGCCAAGCAGTTTGAACTGGATAAACACGCCTTTAACGGAACGATGTCCCAGTTCCGTGTGGCCCGGGACTTTACCACCGGAAATACGGTTGGATTCAAATTCGTGGATATTGAGAAATCGAAAACGTTTGAAAACCGATTTGTTGGCCTCGACAAGCCTTCGGAAGGCGAAATTGCCTTAAAACTGTCTCATGAATCCATCGTCTAGAATTACGAAGTCGGTCAAACGACTCTCAACCAGCCTTACATTCTCATGGAATACATCAACGGCAACGTATTGGACACGTTGATCAACGAAAAATCGGAAAAGTTAGCCGGACGACGGGTCACCATGATCAAGATGATGGCCAACGCGATACGCGCTGTCCATGCTGCAGGGTTTATCCATCGGGATATCTGCCCCCGGAATTTTATCTGCGACAAGAGTCTCCAATGGCTTAAGTTAATTGACTTTGGTTTGACGATTCCCGATAAACCAGAATTCAAACGACCTGGGAACCGAACGGGAACTCCTCTTTATATGGCGCCGGAAATTGTGCGTCGCCGCGCAACCGATCACCGGGTCGATGTTTTTGCTTTCGGGGTAACGTGTTACCGGCTCTTGGTGTTTGAGCACCCTTGGTCATCGAAGGATACAACCGGAAAAGCGGCGCTAAAGCATGACACACAGCCGCCCACTCCACTGGAATCCCACAACCCGAAATTGAACAAGGATCTAGTCAAGGCAGTGATGAATTCGATTCAGGCCGATCCGGACAAACGACCGGAGACGATGGAACACTTCCTGCGGATGATCCGCAAAGTCGAGATCGAAGAGGAGTAAAAAACAATTAAATTGTGGGTTAAAGAAAATAAATGGTTGCTGGCAGCGTTGATCACCGGAGGAATGATACGTGCTGTTTTTTTATTTTTCTTCTACCCGGATCTAAATACAGACCCAGATGCTTATAAACAGATTGCTGAAAATGTGTGTAATCAGGGAGTGTTCGGGCAAGTGTTTGCTTCGCAGATGCAGCCAACGGCTTATCGTCCGCCGCTCTATCCTTGTTTGTTGTCTCTGTTGGTGACGCCAGATCCTCTAGGTGTCGGTGTGGTGTCGATTGGTTATGTTGCGGCTTTCCATTTTGCGTTGGGTCTTTTGACCCTTTGGTTTGCATTTCAGTTGGCCTGTAGGTTTGGTTTTGAGGGACCCCGCTGTTTTGGAGTTGCAA